>JBJKPQ010000034.1:0-28490 GCA_046706305.1 Bacteroidales bacterium | reverse complement strand
CTTATCAATAACCTACGGAAACCAAAAAAATAATTTCAGAATACCATTTACCGACAGGGCTTCCGTGGAAAATGCAATTACGGTGGCAGTTGTTTGCCTGGCTTTGGGTAAAACAGCAGTCGCAACGGCAAAAGGAATTGCTTCACTGGTATCTGTTGCCATGAGGATGGAATTGAAAAATGGTATCAATAACTGCCAGCTTCTGGAAGATTATTATAATTCTGATCCGGGCTCACTTGGAATGGCACTTGAATACCTCAAATCGCAACAGGTTAGGAAAAGCACCCTTGTGCTTTCTGATTTTATACAGAGCGGTCGCCCTGAGGAAGAACTTTTTAAGGAAGTGGCGGATTTAATATTACGGACGGGTATAAACAGGTTTATTGGCATAGGTGAGGGACTTGAGAGAAACAGGTCTCTTTTTGGTGAAAATGCAGAGTTCTTTATTTCTACAGATGATTTTATAAGGCATTTCGATATAACCAACTTTAAGGATGAAACTATTCTCCTCAAAGGGGCAAGGGCATTCGAATTTGAAAAGATAGGCAGGTTGCTGGAACAACAGATACATCAGACTATCCTTGAGATAAATCTTAATGCCCTGGAATATAATCTGAATGAATTTCGAAGACACCTTGAACCAAAGACCCGTATTATGGCTATGGTAAAAGCTTTTGCCTATGGGGCGGGTTCTGTGGAAATTGCCAGGTCTCTGGAATTTCAACGTGTTAATTACCTTGCAGTTGCCTATGCCGATGAGGGTGTTGTGCTCAGAGAAGGTGGTGTCTCTCTGCCTGTGATGGTAATGAACCCTGATCCGGCTGCCGCAGAAATGATGATTCGTTACTCACTTGAACCTGAGATATTCAGCTTTAGCTCCTTAAGACATTTTACGTCGGTGGCCTCACGTCATGGCCTGATTGGCTATCCTGTTCATATAAAAATAGATACCGGAATGCACAGGCTGGGGTTCATGCCTGACGAGACAGCAGAACTCGCAGCTATACTGAAGAAGACGGAGTCTGTCAAAGTGGTATCGGTATTTTCACACCTGTCAGCCAGCGAAGATCCCGCTCTCGATAATTTTACACATAAACAGGCCCGGATTTTTATAAGTGTCGCAGAGCAACTGGCCGGGGTGATTGGTCCGCATTTTTTGAGGCATATCCTTAACTCATCAGGCATTGCCAGGTTCCCGCAGTACCAGTTCGATATGGTCAGGCCGGGAATAGGTATGTATGGTGTGGGTGTAATGCCCGGTTTCAGGCTTAAAACAACAGGACGCTTCGTAACAACTGTGTCACAGGTAAAAAGAGTGCCCCAAGGTGAACCTGTAGGGTACGGTTGTGCCGATATTGCCGGTTATGATCGTACGATAGCTATAGTCCCTGTAGGATATGCTGATGGTCTCAACAGGAAACTGGGTAATGGGAAAGGCAGCCTTTTTATCAAAGATACAAAGGTACCAGTTGTCGGAAATGTGTGCATGGATATGTGTATGATTGATGTTACGGACCTGGATGTGGAGGAAGGTGATGAAGCCGAAGTTTTCGGCAATAATATTTCTATTGATGAAATAGCAAGTATTTGCAATACAATACCATATGAGATTCTTACTTCTGTTCCGGGCAGGGTAAAGAGAATATTCTTCAGAGACTGATTTCCGTAAAAGGATTATTATCCCAGCCCGCTTATATGTTCCAGTTCAACACTGCTAAGTATACTGATTCTTCGCCCTTTTAGTTCGATTATCCCTTCGGAAGCCATATTGGATAGTGTTCTTATGGCATTTGATGTGGTCATATTCGACAGGTTAGCAACATCCTCTCGCGAAAGCAACACTTTAATAGTCCTGCCATCAGGTTCCAGTCCATAAGTGTCGCGGAGCATCAGCAAAGATTCTGCAAGCCTTCCTCTTATATGCTTTTGTGTCAGAGAAACTATCCTTTGATTGGCATAAACAAGCTCATCTGAAAGAAGTCTCATAAACTTAAGTGTCAGATCGGGATTCTTCTTGAGTATCCTAACCAGTACAGTTTTGTCAAGAAGACATATTGTTGTGTCTTCAAGTGCCGTAGCTGAAAAAAGCCAATAAGGTTCGGAAAATAAGGTCCTGTATCCGATAAATCCCTGTGGCTTAACAAGTTTGACGATCTGTTCCCGGCCTCCGACACCTTCCCTGTACACTTTTACCTTACCGGAAGCAAGACAGATCAGTCCCCTGGTCTTTTCTCCTTCAGTGAAAACCTGCCTGCCTTTTTTTATATTATTAATAGTATGATGCTGTGTAAGTGTTTCTTTGTCTTTTTGATTTAATCCCCGGAAAATGGAAGACGGACCCTCCAGGCACAGTTCAATAAATGGATTATTATATTGCATTGGATCGTTATGTTAAAAAACATATCAAAGTTAAAAAAAGAATTTAAAAGTAAGTAAATTAACATTTTTTAACATATTCATTTGTAGGGAGTTGTAAAGATCAATGGAACAGATTTTTATCGGCTGAAAACTGAAAAACCTTGCTAAATATCATTTGAAAATCCGGGAAGTTATATCCTTTTTTCACCTTGGATGGAGGGTATCTACTACACCTTTCCCTGTCGTATATGACACTTAAAGCAGGTGAAGAGTGCGGTTCGTTTAAGGGATTGGGATCTTAGTACGCTTATCTTAACAGGAGAACATTAATAGCTTGCTGCAAGTGGCATCCTTCTTCCTGCACCAAAAGCCTTTGATGATATTCTAAGTATGGGGGGAGCCTGGTATCTTTTGTATTCATTGAAGTCTATCATCCTTACTACTCTCATTACTGTTGATTCATCAAATCCTTCACCAATTATTTTTTCCGGTGGCTTCTGTAATTCTATATACCTGAATAGTATTGCATCCAGTATTTTATATTCCGGTAGAGAGTCAGAATCCAGCTGGTCGGGACGAAGCTCGGCAGAAGGTGGTTTCGTAATAATATTTTCGGGTATGATCTCCTTATCCCTGTTAATGAACCGGGCAAGCTCGTACACATCCGTCTTATATACATCTCCTATCACTGATAGCCCGCCTGCCATATCACCATAAAGAGTTCCGTATCCAACAGCTGCTTCACTTTTATTGGATGTATTCAGAAGGATATTTCCATGTTTATTCGAAACTGCCATAAGAAGAATTGCTCTTATCCTGGCCTGTATATTTTCCTCGGTTATATCAGCTCCTTTTCCTTCGAACAGTGGAGACAGTATATTCTCAAACGACCTGAAGGGCTCTTCAATCTTCACTAAATCGTACCTTATGCCAAGATTTTCAGAAAGGTCCGTCGCATCTTTTACTGAATGACCAGATGAATACCGTGAAGGCATCAGGAGGACACGGACATTCTCGTTGCCAAGAGCCTCTGCAGCAAGACATGCACAGACGGCCGAGTCAATACCACCAGAGAGCCCCAGTACTGCTGTCCTGAAACCTGTTTTCCTGAAATAATCGCGAATACCTGTCACAAGCGCTTTATGTATAAGTGGTATTGTGCCAGGACGTTTATAGCTGATGCCTGTTTCTTGTGAACTTATATCATCCCAGCTGTAGGTTGCGATTTTTTCTTCAAAAAAGGGTAGCCGGTGAAGTATCTCGCCGTGCCTGTTTACAACCATGGAAGCACCATCGAATATCAACTCGGTATTACCCCCGGCCTGGTTAACGGAGATGACAGGTATATTATATTTTTTTGCTTTTGATATGAAAATATTCTCCCTTGCTTCAATCTTGGAATAAGCAAAAGGAGAAGCGGAGATGTTTATTATAAGGTCAGGGTTATATACCGATATCTCTTCCATAGGAGATACTGTATATAATCTCGATTTCTCAAACTCATTGTCGAATGGCTGTTCATCCCACAGGTCCTCACATATAGTAAGAGCGATTTTCAACCCTTTAAAGGGCACTATTATAAAATCAGTTTCAGGTTCAAAGTACCTGTATTCGTCGAATATGTCATATGTTGGCAGCAAGGCCTTGTTGACCCTGTTCAGGACTTTACCCTCAGCCAGCACAAGGGCTGAGTTGAATAATTTTTTCCCTTCCTGGTTTTCGTTTAGAGTAGGAGAACCGACAATAGCTGTAATCCCATGGCATTCCTTTGCTATGTCGTAAACTGTCTCGTTGCACTTTTCAATGAAATCCTGCCGGTCAAGAAGGTCAAGAGGAGGATACCCGGGAATACATAGTTCGGAAAATATCACCAGGTCAGCGCCATCCTTTTTTGCTTCAGATATTGCATTGCAGATGATTTCCCTGTTTCCCGAAAAATTACCTATATGGTAATTCAATTGTGCAAGAGTTATTTTCATAGTATCCGGGTTAGAAGTTTATTCCAAGCCTGAAATTCAGGAGCTTATGAGAGACCTTGTCTTTAAGTCGGCCTTTGTCGTTTGTTATGTCCAGGAAATTATTATCAAAACCAATACCTGCAACAAGAGAAGTGGTACCCCCAAGGGAGTACTCGATGCCCGCAGTGATATGGTAGGAGAGGTTGAAGAGGTTGGTCTCTTTAGAGGCATTCTCACCACTTATGTCCAGAAACGGTATGTTTGCCTTGCTGCTTATCACAACCTTTGGATCAAGACCCAGATCTGTAAAAAATGTAACATATCCTATCTGGTTGGTCTGAAGCTTTAGTCCCAGAGGTACAGAGAGGTATTGTATCTTGTAAATAACAGGGTTTCCTCCCGGTACAGTGGCATTGAAATTTGAAAATTCATAAACAGTAGTATCAGTACTTGTGAGACTGCCACCTGCGCTGATAAGGCTTATTCCGGTTGAAAAGGAATAATTCTTTGCAAAGTAATTGTAAAAATTTAAACCGAAATTAAACCCGGCTCTTGCACCGTTATTTGTCACTCCCCTGACATCAGTCGAAAACCAGCTAATCAGCGGATCAGCATGAACACCAAAACTTATTTTCTGCTGGCCAAACAGTTTGTTCTGAGGCAGGACCAGGACTGCCGCTAAAGCCATGATTATTATGTGCTTTCTGGTTCTTGTTATATTCTTATTCATGGTTATCTGCCTTTTGTTAAAAACAATCGTAAAAATAACAAATAATAATGAAGTACATGAGACGTTCTTATTTGCAGACTAATAAACGAAAAAGTCATTAATTTAGTCTCCCGGAAAAATGGATGGGCATAATCCTGTCCGGTCTGGGCCATTTATCGGAGATTCAGATAATTACAGGATTTCGACGGCTATTGACTATTTTGAATTAAAATTGTTGTGAATGAAAAAGAATCTGTTAGCACTGTTAGTTGCCACTCTTTCAATGTTAGTTGTAATCTCTTGTAAGAGAAATCCATATAAAATTAATACCTCAGCTATACATGTTGATATACAGATAAAACGGCTGGAGAAAGATTTGTTTACCATGAACCCTGATCAGATCATCAGTTCAGTACCGGAACTAAAAGCAAAATATGGCAGGTTCCTTCAGCTTTTCAGCTATGTAATAAACACCGGTGATATAAATGAAAACTCTTTCGGAGATTTCCTTGTGAGATTCTGCACAGACAAACTTAATAATGAAGTTTACAATGCTACAATGAAGGTATACCCTGATGTCAGTTCTATCCAAAACGAGCTGGACGATGCCTTCAGGCATTACCTTTATTATTTCCCTCATAAGACAGTGCCTGCTGTTTATACCTGTATAACCGGATTTAATAACAGTATTATAACAGGAGATTCTGTTCTTGGTATTAGTCTCGACAGGTACCTTGGTGCTGGTTGTGAGTATTATCCCCGCCTTCAGATATATAAATACATATCCGACAGGATGACACCTGCATATATTGTCCCTGATTGCATGTATGCCTGGGCATCCACTGAATGGGATTTTTCTTCTGTAGGCTATCCTGCCGATAATGTGCTCTCTGAAATGCTTCATGAGGGTAAAATCAAATATTTTGAAAGATGTATGATGCCAGAAAAGCCTGATTCACTGATATTTGGTTTTTCACCTTCTCAAATGGATTTCTGTCGTAACAATGAGGGCCAGATGTGGCAGTACCTTGTGGAACACAAACTGTTGTTCAGTACCGACCAGTTCACAATCAGGAAACTTACGGGGGAAGCTCCTTTTACAACTTTCTTCTCAAACGAATCTCCTGGTAGGGCAGCGGTCTGGATTGGTTACAGGATAATTGAATCATATATGTCTAAAAACCGCGACATAAAGCTGATCAACCTGATGACAGATACCGATCTGCAGGGTATTCTCCGGAAGGCCAGGTATGATCCTCAATAGATCTGCCAGGCCGGGCCCGGACAATTTAATTGTATAGTTTTAAAAAATAAAAAGGGTGTCCCTTTTGAGACACCCTCCCGTATTTTAAACCGGAAAATTTTTATTCCGGGTGAATAGCCTCAACCGGACATACATCTGCGCATGCACCACAATCAGTGCAAACATCAGGATCAATTTTATATATATCGCCTTCTGATATAGCTTCAACCGGACATTCATCTATGCATGTTCCGCATGCTGTGCAATCATCATTAATTTTGTAAGCCATTTCTATAATTTTTAAGTTGTTAATTACATTGAGTGGGCAAAATTACCTTAATTTTTTAATAAATAAAAAATATACAAAAAAAATCTAATTATCGAAGAGCATTGTTTTGGTTTCATCCTTTAAGGAAGTTGTAAACGAGCCATGATAAGTTACTAACTCCTGTTTGCATTCCATCTTCATCAATGTCAAACTCAGCTGTATGCAACTTTCTCATTGGCGAGTCTTTCTTTTTGACACCAACCCTGTAATACAACGATGGAGCGACTGCCGAATAAAAGGAAAAATCATCTGAGCTCATCCTAATATCGTATTTTTCTATCATATCAATTCCCAGTAACTCCTCGCTGAATTTCACAGCCCTTCCTGTAAGGTTTTCGTCATTTATTAGTACAGGATAACCTTCTGCTATATTGACTTCAATATCAACATTAAACTCAAGTGCTGTAGCTGCAGCTATTGTCCTTATGAGCTCAAGACCCTCAGCTCTCCATTTCTCATCAAAGGTCCTGAATGTTCCAGAAATAAATACCTTGTCAGGAATAACATTTGTTGCTCCTTCTCCTGATATTCTGCCTATTCCCAGAACAGTGGGGACATTCTTTTTTTCAATAGTTTCTTTCATTTTTTCCCTCATCCTGACTACAAGGGAAGACGCAATGTATATCTGGTCTGTTGTGAGTGCAGGAAGGGCAGCATGACCTCCTTTACCTGTTACGGTAATATATATTTCGTCACATGATGCCATATAACGGCCAGCCCTGTACCCGACCATGCCTGTTTCCAGTTCCGGCAGTATATGCTGGGCAATAAAGATATCGGGAGCAGGATCGGCAAGAGCTCCTGATTCAATAACCAGTTTAGCTCCTCCCGGAGATTTCTCTTCTCCCGGCTGGAAGATAAAAAGAACAGTGCCTCCGAAGTTATCTCGTATCTTGTTAAGGATTAATGCGGTTCCCATGGCCATAGCCATATGTGCATCATGGCCGCAGGCATGCATTATACCGCTATTAATGCTGGCAAAGGGAAGGTTGTTTTTTTCATTTATGGGAAGTGCATCCATCTCAGCCCTGATAGCTATTGTCTTGCTACCTTCCCTGTTTCCCCTTATCATTCCAATCACGCCTGTACCCGCGACGCCGCTCCGGTATTCGATATTATTCTTCTTCAGCCATTCGCAGAAAAAGGCTGCTGTGCCTGTCTCCTGGTACGATAGTTCAGGATGCCTGTGGAAATGTCTTCGTAGCCTGATGACTTCATCTTTCAGACCTGCTGATGTTTCAAGTATGTAATCTTTCACTTTGTGTAACTGGTTGCAGAAATATCTAATTAAAAATCGAGGCTGAAGGAGAGGTAAAACATCCTGGGCAGTATATAGTTATTTTCTACGCCCCATGCCCAGTCGGCCCTGATGAAATAACCGAATAGCTGTGCTCTTGCCCCTGCTCCGAAACCCTCAACAATGGGATTCCTGTTTGAATCGAGAGTTACTTTCACAGGTCCGTTAACAAAAGTCTGAGTGTCATATCCGTTTTGTCCTGACCATGGTGACTTTCCTGACCATGCTGTACCGATGTCGCCAAAACCAACCACCTGAAGGCTGTTCAGAAAATTCGACCTTAAAGGATGACCAGCAAAGTAACGGATAAACGGCCAGCGTATTTCGCTGTTTATCAGTGCAAAACTGTTTCCGTTCCTGATATTTTGCGAAAAACCTCTCATATTGGTTGCAATAGCCTGGAATCCGTAGTTAACATTTGGTGTAACAGGGATGGATTTATCGAACATGGGATATTTATTAAACAGGTATCCCATCCAGTTATCAACGCCTCCAAGGTAATAAATCAGCTTGGTAGGGCCGAATGATGTGCTCGCGGCAAACCTGTTCGCCCAGATAAGTTCACGGTGTATCCTGATATATTTCCTGTAATCGATCCCCAGTACAACCATGTCAGATTTTTTTCGGGTCACTTCACGATAGTATTCTCCGAATATCTTGAACCTGGTTCCGTAATATATGTTAATGCTTCTTTTGCGGGTATTGTCATAAATTACCTCACCTTTAAGACTTGCCCAGTTACGGGTCCGGTTCTTTACATTTAGAGAAGCCATGTCGGTAGCAAGCAAAACATACTGGTCGTTGCGGTACGAAACTGTACCCTTAAGAGCCAGTACAGGAGTTATTGGCTTGGCATACGACAGCAGGACGGTTTGTGAGTGTATCTTGAAAAGTGCGCCTGAATCATTTGAACTGAAGAATGATTCCCTGTGGTAAATGAATTGTTTGTCGAACTTACCTTTCAGGTTTTCAACACTTAACAGGTATTCATTACTATCGAAGTTTCCCGAGAACCTGAAGCCTCCTGTTATCCTGTAGTTCTCAAAGAGATCTATGGCTCCGATGCGTGTGAGAACATTGACACCGGGATTAAAATAGGGCGCTCCGCCACTGTAAACCTGGTAGGAATTGTTCAGGAAGTTGAAATCGACCTGGGTTGCTATATAATTATTATAAAAAGAGGTCTCGTATATCCTTATAAGAGGTAGTTTTAATTTCCCTGTATCAAGGTCGATATCCATGTATTTCTTTCGCCATAACTGATCATAATAGTTCTGTTTTTCCTTTTCAAAGATATAATGGTTGATATTGATCGGTTCATTCTTTGTGTAATACTCATATAATGGTTTGGTAAGCGTATCCCTTCTTTTTTTGTCCTCCCTGATCAGCCATTGCCTTAATTGCTCAACACTGTCGGCTTTGTGTATAAACCTGTTCCTCTCTTCCCTGTAAGATGTATTGACAAAATCTCCGGGGGCAACCGGTTCCTCATCATTAAGAGAGCCTTTCCTTAACTCATATTTGCGATTGCGGAAAATAATCTCACTGTAGAGGTCGGAGTTGTCTGATACCGACTGATCAAGGATATTCCTGTCGTAATTGGTAACAGGCACTGACTTGATAAAATGCCTGTAATGAGTTGTGGTGTCAACAAAACTGATCGTACTGTCAAATTTTGCCGTGAACCTGTTCATTATACCATTCTGGTCGCCAATATAAACCAGTTTCTTTTTAGTGATTCCATTGGCTTCGAACCTGTCAGCATAATCGCCTTCTGACAGTTTGGTGAGCACGTTACCTCTTTTGTCAAGATTATATGTATATAACTCAAAAGTAAGCGCCAGTCTTTCAAACGGGTCTGCCGTATTTGTGAGCGTGTCTGATATCCTGTTTGAAGAAAAAATTATCTCGTTTTTGCCATTTTTCAGGAAAGAAGGATTTAAATCATCAGCGACATCCCTTGTTATCTGTTCGTTTGTGCCTGAGGCTATAGTATGGATATATATATCTGTAATTCCATCTTTAACAGCCGAAAAGACAAGTCGTGATCCTTCAGGAGAATATGAGAAGTCGAGCACCTTGTCGAAATATAACAGATTTCTTTTTTCCTTTGTCTTGTCGTTAACCCTGTAGAAGTACATTACAAGAGCAGCTTTTTCGTCATTGATGAAGGTAAGTAACTTCCCGCTGGGATGCCAGGCAATAACAGGATAGGTGTTGTCCGTAACCTGTTCAAATTTGGGTTCCTTTCTGAAAATTATCTTCTGTTTACCTGTAGTCTGGTCGTAGAGCCAAATCCTTTTTCTTCCCCAGTCGTTTGTAACATAAGCAATATACTTTCCGTCGGGACTGACCCTGACCTGCTGAATTATCTGGTCCCTTTTTGATTTCCTGATTACACTGTTGTCATCAGCAGGCCTGTCTTTATCGGAAGCATATTCGCCGGTATAGAATTGTTTCCATTCCTTAAGAAGATCCTTCAGATCCTTGCCTGTAACATACAGGAACCCGTCATCCACATTCTTATAAATCTTAGTAAGGTAGATTATGT
Organism: Bacteroidales bacterium; assembly: GCA_046706305.1. GTDB lineage: Bacteria > Bacteroidota > Bacteroidia > Bacteroidales > VadinHA17 > LD21. Next base: position 18,046 of record JBJKPQ010000034.1, on the reverse strand, counting down.
TTGGAATTATGGCATCTCCATACTTCTTACCGATAAACCTCCAGAATGACTGTCCGGCATCAATCGCATCATTATATTCAAGATGATTTATGTTTTTGAATTTTCCTGAATGAAGACCGTCCTTTACTCTGTTTTCAGCCTCCATTGACCAACCATAGCCCACATAGCGAATCAGGCCCTTAATATACCATTCAGGCATATATATTATAGATGAACTGGATACCCTGTCTTTCATATCGGCATTGTACAGCATCTCATTGACAATAACCTCGGCTATGGATGCAGCTATCTGGTGTTCATAGGCTACATGATCACCCTCGTAATAAAGAGATACCTTGTTTTTGATGATCCTGTTGAAGCCTCCTGTGTTGTATGTGTCATCATCGAAAGTTACAAGGCCTATATTGGACTGTTTGTACTCAGCATTCTTGTTATAAATAATGAAAATGAGCCTTTTTTCAAGAGTGTAATCAAAATAATCTTCAATTTCAGCAAGCTTTTTATTTGCATAGTTTGCAGTGAACTGGGCCAGATCAGAACCATATTCATTGAAGTAACAGTCAAAATCATCAAACCGGTAATACGACCAGAAATAGTCAAAATACTGAACCCTGTTCTTGCCAAAAGTCATCTGGAGCCCATTGTAAAACTGAGCATTAGCACTGAGGAAGAATAGGAAGGCTAAAGCGGTTAAAGTCAGTTTCCTTGTGTTCATTGTATTTGAGGTTCCAAATAGGTATAACAGGTTTAAAAATAACAAATTCTATTCCATTAAAATGCCGGATAAACGACAAAACTAATGATATTCTCTCTTAAACTGTATTAAAAGTATAAACTTTATTATTTTTACGTCTTTTATAAGATTTTGATGTTTGGTCTGATTTTTGAAATACAGGATGCAACCAAATTCTGAAATACATTGTTATAGTAAAGAACAAATTAATCATTGTTTAAATTGTATTCTTTTTAATTTTTTAGCCTCCGGGTTTATACTGACAGAAAAGAAACCAGGTTAGTATTATTGCCAGTTTTTATGATACAATAGAAAGCCGGGTTCCGTCATATTTTGAATTTAAAATTATAAATGATGAAAAAAGTATTATTATTTGTTTCTCTCCTGGTGATCGGGTTCACATTGAAGGCCCAGGATGCCCAGACTACTATGAAGTTATCGGCAACAGAGCATGACTTCGGTACTTTTAAGGAAGAAGCAGGAAGACAGACCTATGATTTTACAGTAACTAACACAGGCAGCAAGCCCCTTGTTATACAAAATATTGTTGCCTCTTGCGGTTGTACAACACCTGAATGGACAAAACAACCTATTCCTCCGGGGGGAAAGGGCAAAATAACAGCAATCTATGATCCCAGGAACAGACCGGGTAAATTTAATAAAACACTTTCTGTTTATTCCAATACAACTCCACAGGTTACTGTTCTTGTTATTAAAGGAGAAGTAATACCTCATGAGAAAACCATGGAAGAGCTGTATACTTTCCCTGTCGGACAAATTAGGTTTGAGAGTAATCATTTGGCATTCACAACAATAAAGAAGACAGAAAAGAAAATAAGGGTCATGAAAGTAATCAATCCATCAAAGGAGCCGGTGAAGGTTGAATTTGAAGGAGTTCCTGCATATCTCACCCTTAAATGCAGCCCTGAAACACTTAAGCCCGGGGGAACAGGACTTATAGAAGGCACTTATGATGCTACCAAGAACCCAAACTGGGGGAATGTAAGTGATATGGTCAGGATAAAGCTGAACGGTGTACCCCTTCAGAATGTGTATTACTATGTATCGGCAAACCTCGTGGAGGATTTTTCTTCTCTTTCAAAGGAAGATCTTGAGAATGCTCCTGTATTTAAACTTGAAACGAATACAGTTGACCTTGGTAAGATAAAAGGGAATACACAAAATGATGTTGAGTTTAAATTTACCAATGCAGGTAAAAGAGACCTCATGATACGCTATGTAAGAGCTTCCTGCGGATGCACGGCCGTACAGCAGGGCCAGCAGGGTGTTGGTATCAAACCGGGTGAATCCAGTGCCATAAAGGCAGTATTTAATTCCGGAAGCTATTCAGGAAAGGTTACCAAAGCCATATATGTTTATACCAACGATCCAAAGAACTCGGAAGTTGTCCTTATGCTTACTGCTGATGTAGAGCCGCAGGCAATAAGATAGACTTTTACAGATAATTCATTTTTAATTATTCCGGGAGGCTGTACCAGATATCCGGACGGAATTCTCCGGCTGAGGCAGCCTCCTTGATGTATTTTGTCGTAAATTGGCGGCATTATGAACAAGCCAGGAGAAAACAAGAGCGCTCTTAATGTCAACAAAGGGATTACTCATCCTCCCAGTGTCAATCCGGATGTTTTATCCGGGTCAAAAAGAAAAAGCAGGAAAAGATACTCTGTTGATGAATATGTCAGGGGTATACTTGACGGAAACAGGATAATCCTCAGCCAGGCAATAACACTGGTCGAGAGCTCCCTTACAGAGCATTATTCAATGGCCCAGGAAATAATAGAAAAGTGTCTGCCATACAGCTCCAAATCTATCAGGATAGGGATTACCGGTGTGCCGGGTGCAGGGAAAAGTACTTTCATTGAGACACTTGGCCTTTTTATAACTGGCGGTGGGCATAAACTGGCTGTGCTTACAATAGATCCGAGTAGTGAACACACAAAAGGCAGCATCCTTGGAGACAAGACAAGGATGGAAAGACTCAGCACTCATCCCGATGCATTTATCCGGCCTTCGCCGGCATCAGGCACTCTGGGAGGAGTGGCAAGGAAAACGAGAGAGATAATCATTCTATGCGAAGCCGCGGGATTTGATACAATAATGGTTGAAACGGTGGGAGTGGGACAATCCGAAACCGAAGTCTCCTCAATGGTCGATTTCTTCCTTCTTCTTATGCTGGCCGGTGCAGGTGATGAATTGCAGGGGATAAAAAGGGGTATCATGGAAATGGCGGATCTCATAGCTATAACCAAGGCAGATGGTAATAACAGGACAGTAGCTGAACTTGCCAGACTGTCATACCAGAATGCTCTGCACCTGTTTCCGGGGAAACCCTCGGGATGGAAACCCAAAGTGCTTACCTGTTCAGCAAGAGAGAAGACAGGGATTACAGAACTGTGGGCTGTTGTTCTTGAATATTTTGATTTTGCGCGGAAATCAGGATACTTTGAAGAACAGAGGAAACAACAATCGGTTGCAAGGATGCACAGCACTATAGTGGAACAGCTGCATAATTCCTTTTATGATAATTATGATGTAAGGCATTACAGGGCTGAAACAGAACAGCAACTGGCTGATGGTAAGATCACTTCTTATAAAGCAGCAAGCCGCTTGCTGGACAAATACTTTAAAAGATGAATACGAACTGCATTATTTTGTATCTTTGCGCGAAAGTAAATCACTATTAAACAGATGCACAATCAAAACCACTACAAATGAAAAAGCTTAGCTATTTTATCACAATTGCTGTTCTTATGGCTGCATGTTCCTCTGAACCTCACTATGTTGTTAAAGGGAATATTGAAGGTTCCGATTCATTAACATTCTACCTGCAGAAAAGAGAATCAGGAAAAACAGTCACCATCGATTCCGCTGTATCCAAAAAAGGTCAGTTTACAATGAAGGGAGGATCAATTGACTATCCCCAGATGGTTCAGCTGGTTGCAGGAAACACAAGGAAGAGAACATCTTTTTACCTGGAAAACTCAGATATTACTATAACCGGTTCACTTGACTCTCTTTATAAGGCAAAAATTACAGGTTCAAAAACAGAAGATCAGTATATGTCTTTTGTTGATGCCAACAGGCCTCTTACACAGGCATATTCAAATGTTTATATTGAATACCAGGCCGCCAGTAATGCCGGTGATGCGGCTAAAGTTGCACGACTTGAAAAAGAAGCCGACTCAATACAGACAGAGATGGGTAACCTGCAGAAAGACTTTATCAAAAACAATCCTTCATCTTATGTCACTCCATCCATGGTTGTAAGTCTGAGCTACGAATTGGATGCTCCCCAGATTGACTCGATGATAAACGGCCTCGATTCAACTCTTACAAAGCTTCCGATGATTCAGGATCTTAAGAAGAGGGTTGAGATAATGAAAACAGTTGCAATAGGTCAAAAAGCGCCCGATTTTACTATGAATGATGTGAACGGTAACCCGGTATCACTCTATTCCAAGGTAGGTTCCAAATTATTACTGATCGATTTCTGGGCCGCATGGTGTAATCCTTGCCGCCAGGAGAATCCTAATGTTGTTAAGGTATATAATGAATTCCATAAGAAAGGATTTGATGTCTTCGGTGTGTCACTCGACAGGGACAAAGAGGACTGGGTGAAGGCTATTGAACATGATAAGCTTACATGGACCCAGGTATCAGACCTGCAATTCTGGAATAATGCCGCCGCCAAGCTTTATGCAGTAAGTGCCATTCCCGCTAATTTCCTGCTTGATGATAAGGGTATAATTATAGGGAAAAACCTCAGGGGCGAAGACCTGTATAATAAGGTTAATGAAATACTGGGAGGTAAAAAGTAGGAATTATCATTATTTTAAAAATACAACAGGCTGTATCTTATGTTATTAGGATGCAGCCTGTTCCTTTTTCCGGCTCCGGCTTGTCTTTTACTGCCGGTCCTCAAAAGCATATTCTTTCGTGTTGTAAATACGTTTTTTAACGACATGTTTTTCATTCTGGAAGCTTATCTCAATCCTGTCTTTGTCAATGAAACGCGTTCCGGCATCCCACCAGATAGACGATATGGATGTGAAATAATCGTTCAATGGGTAGGGAGTTATTTCTTCGAGCTTATATGTCCTCTTCGCATCACCTTTCCCATTGTAAACCACCATCACATTCATTCCATATCCGTTGGAATACCAGTTGTCAAATGTGACTACCGATGATCCGTCATCCGATACATTAGCGTTTACGGGGCACACCGCATTCAGTAGTTTCCTCTCCCATATCTTAACTGTATCATCTCCTGAAATATGGTACAATATGCCCGTGCATGGTACTAGTACTGTATCACTGGCTGTAAGATCGCTGAAGAAACGCTCTTTTTTCTTCTGTTCTGCCTTGCTTAACTTGCTGTCAATGATCCGGTATTTGTGCCATTCTTCATACTTGTCAGGTGTAACAGAAGGATAAACTACAAACTTATAGGTCTTGTTCTGTGAGTAATATTCCTTTACAGCAGGTTTGGTCCATACATCAGCCTTCCCGGTGAAAGATATACTCAGGAATAGTAAAAGAGGATAAATTATTGTTCTTTTCATGACATTATTGCATTAAAGGTTTAATTTAAGGGCACTATCATAATTATCATAGTTTAAAATGAGAGCCTATTAAAGTTACACATTATTTCCTTTTTTTCACTACCTTTAACAATTGAAACCTAATTCTGAAAAACTCTGACCACTAGTCTGAAATATATGTTTTTAATTTTTATTGAAGGGTATAAGGACTTCTGTAACCGACCCCTGTCTTTATGATTTAGTGAAAAGAAATGGTTAATTGCCGTGTTGGAAGGATAAGGAAAGTCAATAACGGAATAGTCTGATTAACAAAAATAAAGTATTTAAATATCGGATTTATAAATAACCTCTGTCTTATGTAAATCATACTAACCTAACCAAGGGAATACGATATGGTAAAAAATCAAAGTAAAATTTTAACAGGTTTCTTGTTGGTCCTTTCTCTGCTTCTCCTCAATAGTTGCAGTAATATGGTTGTCCTCAACTCCAGGGGACCAGTCGGAACAGAAGAGGCTTTTTTAATCAGGATAGCCTTTATACTGATGTTAATAGTAGTCCTGCCCGTTTTTGTTATGGTAATATGGTTTACCGTACATTACCGTGCATCCAACAAGAAAGCAACTTACAGACCCGACTGGGCACATTCCAATAAGATCGAATGGGTTATATGGCTTGTTCCTCTTGCAATAGTGATTTCCCTGTCATGGCTTACATGGGTGAAGACACATGAGCTCGACCCTTACAAGCCCCTTAAACCTGAGATCAAACCAGTAAATATTGAAGTGGTATCTACCGATTGGAACTGGTTATTTATTTATCCCGACTACAATATTGCCGTAGTCAACCACCTGGTCATACCTGCAAATACCCCGCTGAGCTTTAAGCTTACTTCAGCATCTGTAATGACTTCTTTCTTTATTCCACAACTGGGAAGCCAGATTTACGTGATGGCAGGCATGAGAACAAGACTACATCTGCTCGCGGAACATGAAGGAACATACTTTGGTCAGAATATGGAATTCAGCGGTAACGGCTATGTAACTATGCATTTTGATGTTGAAGCCGTATCACAGGAAAAATTCAGGGAGTGGATTGATGAAGCAGGCCGTGCTCCACGGGTTATGAATATGGCTGCTTATGAAGAATTCAGTACACCAAATATCAATTATCCCGTAACAAGGTTCTCATCCGTGACCCCGGGTCTTTTTAATAATATCATGATGCAGTTCATGGGCTGGATGGGAGGTGCTGACAAACATATGGATATGCCTGATATTAAGCATAATATGCATCAGATGCCCGGAATGGAGGATTCCGGCAATATGGATAATGATAATGATTCGATGGTTATGAAGTCCGATTCGGGACAAGTGCAAACTAAAACAATGGAGGGAAAATAATATGTTTGGTAAGTTGACCTTCTCGGACCTCCCCTTGGATGATCCGATCATTATGGGAGCAGTAGTAAGCGCTACCCTGGCGGCCCTTGTAGTACTGGGACTTATTACCTATTACAGGAAGTGGTCTTATCTCTGGCATGAATGGTTCACCAGTGTGGATCATAAGCGTATAGGTGTTATGTATATAGTGCTTGGATTTATTATGTTACTCCGAGGCTTTGCCGATGCATTGATGATGCGTTCGCAACAGGCTCTTGCCGCAGGAGCAAGTGAAGGCTATCTTACTCCACATCATTACGACATGATATTCGGATCTCACGGCACCATAATGATCATTTTTGCTGCCATGCCATTTGTTGTGGGTCTCATGAATCTTGTTATCCCTCACCAGATTGGTGCCCGCGACGTGGCCTTTCCTGTTCTTAATTCTATCAGTTTCTGGCTTACGGCAGCTGGTGCCGGACTTATTATGCTGTCTCTCGGAGTAGGAGAATTCACTAATACAGGTTGGTCAGGACTGGCACCACTTTTTGAGAAAACATATAATTCAGGTGTGGGAGTCGACTACTGGATGTGGGCCTTTCAGATTGCAGGCGTGGGGTCTTTGCTCAGCGCCATTAATTTCCTGGTTACCATTGTAAAGATGAGAGCACCCGGTATGACCTTTATGAAAATGCCTTTGTTTACATGGACCACACTTACTACAAATGTGCTGATGATTCTTTCATTCCCTGTAATCACAGGTGCCCTGTTCCTGCTGACACTCGATCGCTACCTGGGTATGCATTTCTTTACAAACGAGCTGGGAGGTAACATGATGCTTTGGAACAATCTTTTCTGGATGTGGGGTCATCCCGAGGTGTATATCGTTATCCTGCCTTCCTTTGGTATCTTTTCGGAAGTGGTTGCTACTTTCTCACGTAAGAAACTTTTCGGTTATGTCTCACTTGTATGGGCAACTGCAGTGATTATGATTCTTTCATTTACTGTGTGGTTGCACCACTTCTTCACAATGGGAAATACTGTGGATGTTAATATCTTTTTCGGAATTGCCACCATGCTTATTGCTATCCCTACAGGAGTTAAAGTCTATGACTGGCTTTTCACAATGTACAGGGGGCGTATTACATTCAAGACTCCGATGTACTGGACATTGGGATTTCTGACAATATTCGTTATCGGAGGAATGACAGGTGTTCTTATGGCTATTCCCCCGGCGGATTATGTGGTTCACAACAGCTTGTTCCTTATAGCCCATTTTCATAATATGCTTATTCCGGGAGCACTGTTCGGATATTTTGCCGGACTTGCATACTGGTTCCCTAAAGTTTTTGGATTTAAGCTGGATGAGAAATGGGGAAAAAGAGCTTTCTGGGGTTGGGCTGTAGGTTTTATGGTTGCATTTATGCCTTTATATGTCCTGGGGTTCATGGGTATGGCCCGCAGGCTTCAGCATTATGATAACCTGGCTTGGCAACCATGGCTGATAGTTGCAGGTGTCGGTGCCCTTATTATAGGATCCGGTGTTCTGGCACAGTTTATTCAGATTTATGTAAGTATAAGGGATCGTAAAATAAATGCAGATACAACAGGTGACCCTTGGGATGGAAGAACCCTGGAATGGATGAGTTCCTCGCCGCCTCCTGTGTACAACTTTGCAATCATTCCTAAAGTGGAGGAAAGAGATGAATGGTGGGCTATGAAAGAGAACGGTTCGGCATATAAGCAACCGGCTGAATATCACGATATTCATATGCCTGAAAATGTTATACGTGGTCCGATAATTGGCGGTCTGGTCCTTGCGTTTGGATTTGCTATGGTATGGGATATCTGGTGGCTGGCTATTGCGGCTGTTATAGGTGTTATAACAACTGTGATAATTGGCTCCGCCCGCGATGATGAGGAATATATTATACCTGCAGCTGAGGTAAAAAGGATTGAAGATGAACATTTCAGAGCATTGGCTCTGGCGAAGGAAGAAAAAACAGAATAATATAAAAATATACAGAGATGAATACTAACGTTTCACAAAACGCTTCAGTACAATCCGCTAACCCGGAACACCTCAATCATGCTGAGATCAGAACCTTCGGCTTCTGGATTTACCTGATGAGTGACCTTGTTCTCTTCTCGGTGCTCTTTGCAACATACGCCGTCATAGGATTTAATACGGCAGGAGGACCTACTCCACAGGACATCTTTGATGTACCATACCTTTTCACCGAGACAATGTTCCTTCTCATAAGCAGCTTTACGTTTGGCCTGACTATTATCGCATTACACAATGGCAGGCAAAAACAGGTAATAACAGGACTGCTTGTAACAGCCCTGCTCGGACTTTGCTTTATCGGTATGGAAATAAAGGAATTTGCCGGCCTGATTGCCGAGGGCGCCGGACCTGACAAAAGTGGATTCCTTTCAGCCTTCTTTACTCTGGTTGGTACTCATGGGACACATGTTTTCTTTGGACTGGTATGGATATTTGTAATGACAGGGCAAATTTTAAAAGCAGGTATTACTGAAGGAATCAGCTCCCGTCTGATGCGACTTAGCCTCTTTTGGCACTTCCTCGACATAGTCTGGATAGGGGTTTTCAGTTTCGTTTACCTTATGAGGCTTATATGATCGACCTGTTGATAATTATTGATGAATTTTAAAAATATTAAATATGGATCAGTCACATAATGAAGATATGGGAGCCAGGATCTCTAAAAAAGCATATGTAACCGGCATCATCCTGGCACTTTTGCTAACTGCCGTTTCATTTGGTATGGTTATAAGCCATGCTTTCAGCCGGAAGACAGTGATGGCAGGTCTCTTTGTGGCAGCATTTGCTCAAATGATTGTTCACCTTCATTATTTTCTTCACCTGGACAAGTCATCAGCTCAACGCTGGAATGTTATAGCTCTCCTGTTTACAGCTCTTCTCTTGTTTATTTTTGTTGGCGGCACACTCTGGGTAATGTATACATTAAACTCAAGAATGATGTAGATGATCCTGACTCACTCTGACGAAGAAGACTAAATATTTAGATGCTCTTTTTGAAGATTGATTGTATTCAATACATCCATTTGGCATCATTCTCCCTCACATCCTTAATCCTGTATTCAGCAATTTTTTTGATCAGGCTTACAGGCAATGGCCTGTTATATGGCAATTGTATGGTGTCCTTGCCTGTAACAAATTCCGATAACTCATTAAGGAAAGGCTTCAGAGAAGGTCCTGTAGGCATGAAGTTTATATGTGTTTTGTAAGCTGAAAAGGAAAAGAGAATTCTCTTGTCTATAAATACCGGGTTTCCCCATTTTAGTGTTTCAGTAGCATCGGGCGCCACTTCTTTTAACAGTGACCGCAATTCCCTTAACTTCTCCTGTGAACAGGCCGGTGCAAGATCTATATATTCATCAACATTTGCAGGTTTTATCTTCGGCATCCTAACCAGGGTTTATACTTTGTATATAAAAACAATTATTGTTGAGTATTGTTGGATTAAGTTTTTAAGAATTGTAAGCAGTTTAGATAAAATATTCTTAATGTTTGAATTTCAGATCAGAATTGCATCAATATTTTGCCGGATATTAGTTATTATTTATAAGCACCTGTATTTGAGTTAGTTTATCCAGAGCTCTGAGGGTATCAGTTATCGATATATTCCTGTTATTTCCCGATTCTTGACCGGAAACAATAAAAGTTTCGGCCACTGAATCCATAAATGTGAGTCTCAGAATATAAGAAAAACAATCGCCACGAAGGGCAGAGGAAGTCAGGATATGCCTGGTCAGTTCAATCCTTTTGATCTCATTCAGATCGTACTCTCTGGAGAAGTCACCTAATTTTTTTATGAAGTGTTTTTTTGTAAATTCGACGGAGCCAATAGTTTTCATGCTTTTCAGGTCCTTGTCAATTCTACCATATATCAGCAAAGCGATACCTATTAGTGAAGGAAGTACGACAGCTGAGATTATTAATATATTTATTTCAAATACCTGCAGGCAAATATTTATCAGAATAAGTGAAAATGGAGTATATAATCCAAAAAAGATAATATGCCGGTTTTTTTTTCGGCCAAATAATTTTGGATCGGCATGATTTATCCGGTAAATGCTGTATTGGCTCATTCAGTGAATATTCATAATAACTTTCTTGTTATCTTATATTGAACATGATCAAGAAGTTTAAGCTCAAAAGGAGCAGACCACAGAGGTAACTCATCAGCAACTTCGGTATAGTTGACCAGGTCAAATTCATTGGCAATATACTTTTTCATATTTTAAATGGTATTTTGTTATTTCTTTGCTTTTGTGATGAAGCACTATCCTTTTAAATCAATAACTCTGTGTTAAGGATGGTTTAACTCCTGTTTCTCGTAATAAAATCACTTATTAAAGGCTCAGCTTTCTCAAGATCTGACTCCTTAATATATATATCCACATCAGACATTACACTTCCAACATGTCCGATTTCCACACCCGACTTATAGTTATTCTGGATTGCCGAAAGTATTCCTGTTTCTTCAAGAAGCTCCTGGAGAAGCAATACAGTTGTTTCCGTTCCGGAATATATTTTAACCAGTCTGTCTCTTTTTTTCATTTTAGTCGCTTTATCATTTTTCCCTGGAAGGGCATTATTTAGAAATTCAGGTTATTATGTTTCCTTTGCCTGCCTGCTCTACAGGTTAACCTGCCATTGCTATATTTTTTGACATTCCTTTGAAAACCATAAGATGCAATGGCAATACTGCATACCAGTATAGTCTTCCGAGTAATCCCCTGGGACGGAAGGTTGCTGTTTGAATAAGGGTGTTATCCTTTATTTGAAATTCGAGCCAGGCTTCTCCCGGTAATTTCATTTCCGCAACTAATAATAAGCGTTTTTCCTGTTTGCCTGCAACCAAAACGCGCCAGAAATCCAGAGTGTCGCCAGCCTGAATGTCATTAACATTTGTTCTCCCGCGCCTTAAGCCTACTCCTCCAAATACCTTATCAATAAATCCCCTTAATTTCCAGAGCCAGTTTGCATAATACCAGCCCGTCCCACCTCCGATCCGCCATATTCTATCAATACATGAGTCAACATCTGAAACCGCTCTTTCCCTTATATCTTTGAAACAACCAAATTCGGGGACCTTTATATAATCAGAGATTTTAAAATCAAGCCTCCCACTGACTGTTGAATCTTTCCAGCTTGATACTATCTCGTTTTGTTCTATTTGTCTGAATGCTTGTTGTATACATTCTTTGTACGGGAGCGGATTCAGTTTTAATATATTATTAATTTCTTTATCCCTTGCTATAACCTCAACTTTCATGCTGTCTACAAGCGATGTGGCAAGTCTGTAAGAAGTAGATGTGATAAAATACAGCCAGTATGACGATAACTTTGGAGTCATTACAGGAACTGTTATAATATGCCTTTTTAATCCGCGTACCGCCGCAAATTCCAGTAACATCTCTTTGTATGTAAGAATTTCATTTCCAGCTATATCAAAGCTCTTGTTAAATGTCTTTTCATTATTGAGAATACCTGTCAGTATCTTTATCACATCAGAAATGCCAATAGGCTGGCATTTCGTTTTAAGCCATTTTGGAGTGATCATTACCGGTAATTTTTCTACTATATCACGAATAATTTCAAAGGAAGCACTGCCTGATCCAATAATAATTCCGGCACGAACTGTAGTAAGTATATAACTTCCCCTGCTTAACTCCAATTCTACATTTTTTCTTGAGTTTAAATGTTTGGAGAGTGTTCCGGAGTTTACGATGCCACTGAGATAAATTACCTGTTTTACTTTTGTTCTGTTTAATTTTTCCCTGAAATTTATCGCGGATCTTCTCTCTAACTCATCAAAATTTTTTGAGACAGACATTGAATGAACAAGATAATAGGCGAAATCTATATCCGGAGGAATATTTTCAAGTGAGGATTCTTTATTTAAATCAACTTCTATTATTTCTATCTTATGCCTGATTTGTTCCTCAGGATGGAACTTTTTCCTGTCTCTTACACAGCATATGACATCATATCCTTTGTCAACCAAAACAGGCAATAATCTTTTACCTATATACCCTGTTGCTCCTGTTAGAAGTATTTTCATTTTTTATGGATGATAAGAATGCAGATTAAGACTGATATAAATAAAAACTTTCAATAAAAATAGAAAGAATCTGAGATTTTAGTTCAACTTATAATGCTTATCGTCTAAATTCATTTGCAATATTGATCCTGTAGTTCATATTCCGGGTTTATTTTATGTTTTGCAATAGTATAAATCATATATTGGATACTGACAGGTGATTATGGCTTATGATTTGAGAATCATAGCGCACATATCCTGTTTTATTGTGCAGCAGATGCTTCAATTATCGATATATTTGTATCTGACAACCCTGGAAAATGTAGATTATGGCTGATAAAAAACAGAATAGTATTGGATTTCTGGCAATTGTTTCCATAGGGATAGGAGGGATGGTTGGGGGAGGTATTTTTGCTGTACTCGGACTAGCGGTACAGCTCGCTCATGGCGGAACTCCCGTTGCTTTTTTTGTAGCCGGAATTGTGGCTCTGCTTACCTCTTACTCCTATGCTAAACTGTCAGTTTCTTATCCCAGCGAAGGTGGGACAGTTGAATTTATTAACCAGGCTTTTGGAGGTGGTCTGTTCACCGGATCGCTTAATGTATTGCTATGGATCAGTTATATCGTAATGCTTTCTCTTTATGCCTATGCTTTCGGCAGTTATGGTGCCAGCTTTTTCCCTTCAGCAATGCAGCCTCTCATGAAACACCTGTTAATAAGCGGGATAATTGTACTGCTTACTGTTTTAAATGTATTCGGCTCAACCCTGGTCGGTGAGGCAGAGGAATGGATAGTGGGTTTTAAACTGGCCATTCTTGTCCTGTTCATTGTGGTCGGATTTAGAGGCGTCAACATATCAGCGTTAAGTCCGGGGCAATGGACCCCGGTGCCTCATCTTTTGGCCGGTGGTATGATAATTTTTCTTGCTTATGAAGGGTTTGAACTTATCGCTAATTCGGCAGGAGACGTAAAAAATGCAGCAAGGGTTTTACCACGTGCATTTTATGTATCTGTGATTTTTGTGATTCTTCTCTATATGCTTGTATCAGCTGTTACAGTAGGAAACTTACCTGTGGATAAAATAATAGCTTCCCGCGATTATGCACTGGCAGAAGCCGCAAAACCTTTCCTGGGACAATTTGGATTCTCACTGATTGCTGTTGCAGCATTACTGTCTACTGGTTCGGCAATCAATGCTACACTTTATGGCACAGCCCGTGTGAGTTACATAATTGCCAAAGATGGCGAATTACCGGAGACTCTTGAGCGGAAAATATGGAAAAGGCCGGTGGAAGGACTGCTGATAACTGCCGCAATGACGCTTGTCGTTGCGAATTTGTTTAATCTTGACAGTATATCGTTGATGGGTAGTGCAGGTTTCCTGTTGATATTCGCTGCAGTCAACCTTGCCAACGCAAAACTGCGTGATAAAACCAAATGCAAACAATGGATTTCTTATACAGGTATGCTTACATGTCTTGGAGCTTTGGCAACTCTGCTCTGGCAAAGGGCTCTTGCCGCTCCAAAAGAACTTATCGTATTCGGGGTTTTAATAATATTATCTGTTTTAATTGAAGCTGTCTACCGCGCAGCAACAGGACGCTCGATAAAGCCCAGGTTGAAATTTTAGTTACACATCGTAATTAATATTTCTTCCATCAGGTTATATTATAATCCCTTGTATTCTCCCTTTATCACAAAAAAAGACCCACGTATTGTCCCTGCGAGTCTAGATTTCTGTTTTGCAAACTTAAATCGCCCTTCCAGCTCTTCAGGTACTTCCATACCTTCCGATAGTTTAAAACCTACTGCCCGCTTTTTTTTGTCATTAATTGAATACATAACATTTATTGACAACCCGCTTTCGTAAAAAACGTACGTGATTCGTAAGCCTTCAACTTCAAAAGCAGATGTTTCAAGTGGTTTTGAGGAGATTTTAAGCCCTCGTTCTTTAAGTAGAATATTATTTACATAATCCAAAGCTTCCTTGCTTTCGGATGCAGGAACAACTGTAAAATCGTGATTATATTTATTCTTAAAGTATCTCGATTCATTGGCACGTAAGCCTGCCAGTGAGCCGGCAAAAGGTGACGACTCCAGACCGGCCGGGGATACATTTGCGAAATCTACAATTTCTGACATGATTTTTATGAATTAATTAAGTAATCGTATCAGCTCAACACCATTTGAACAGATTAACATTCTTGATATGATATTGTTTAAAATATTAGTATACTTTTATTCAATGTCAAGGTATCCTGCTTGTGTAGATTGAATGTAGCAAAAGACTGTTTCCGTGATGTTACCACAGGAATGGAATCAAACGGTATTTTGTTCTGCTGCAATAATCTTTATATCCCGCCAAATCTCTTGACAGTACAGATTCTTCGTTTAATATTCTGAATACCAGGATAATCGGAATTGCAGCCATCGGTATGAGCCCCCAATATGAACCCAGTGCGATTGGAGTCGGTACCCACATGATCAGAATACCTGAATACATCGGATGCCTGACTATACTATAAAGTCCGTTTGTTATGACTTTTTGCTCAGGATCTACCTCAACTACCCTCGATGCATAGCTGTTTTGCTTAAATACAAAAAAAACTATAAGATATCCACAAAGAATAATAATATCCGTTAATAATACCGGCATAACCGGAATATCCGACCAGTTATAGCGCCGATCAAGCCCGGAAATAATAAATGAGGATAAAAAGACAAACGTAAATGCAAACTGAACAATCTTCTGTGTTTTCTCCTTCTCCCTGGTTTTTATCCTTCTTTCCAGGAATTTCGGATCATTCCTTAAAAAAAAGTTAAGTACAAATATCATCGGAATAACAAGGGTTACAATATATGCATATGCTTCCCAGTAATTAAATGTGCCGGCTGGCAATAAAATGATTAAGCCAAGAAAAACTATCATGAGAGAAAATCTAAGGACCACTTTACCTGTCAGATTTGTCATTGCAGTTATTGTCATTACATATTAAATAACCATTTAGACACTGCTCCCGGATAAATAATCATTTACGGCAGAAAGGCTGATTATGTAAAGGTCAAATCCGGCATTCCCGAGTTAAATGACGGTATTAACATTCACTGGATGCGCATTTTTTTAGAGCCTGCATATATTAATATTATACCCGATAATACTGCAAAGCCTCCTCCATAAATCTTTACATTAGAATTATCCTTAAAGTCAGAATTGGCTTTATTCGGATCTTTATAAAGGCTTTTCATTGCTGATGAAAGCTCTTTCCTGAATTTATAAGATACAGTCTGTCTCGATTGAACTCCATTATAAATAAACAAACCTCCCCCGACAATAAGAAGGATACCAATAATTGTAGCAAATGGTTTCATTGAATTTATGTTTTTAAAGATAAGCTTCCGCCAAAAACGGTAACATTTTCATTAAACGGGAGCAATTATATTATTATTAGAACTAAGATAAAGAAATTTTAATTTTCTGATTATGATCCCACGATACCTGTTATTACTTCCCCGGAACGTTTGTAACTGGCGAAAATGATACCAGATGGTGTGACGGTGCTCTCCTTCAGTACGAAGGATGCAGGAATAGTGCCATTGCCAAACAGCTTTTTTCCATTACCAAGGGTTAACGGGAAAATACCAAGCCATAGTTCATCCGCAAGGTCATTCTTAAACAGTACCTGGATCAAGTCACTGCTACCCCATACTTTAATGTCAGATCCCGGTGATCTTTTGAGCTTTGCAATATCTTCGGTCCCTGTAAGTAAAACTGAGTTTTTCCACCTGTCTGCTATCGGGTCTGTCTTTTTAATGGTTCTGCTCACAACGTATTTGGTGACATCACTGATTCCTGGCCAATATTCTGCATGCTCAGGCCAGTATGAGGCAAAAATATCAAATGTTTTTCTTCCCAGGAGAAGATCAGCAGGCTTCATCTGCATTTCCAAGACCTTTCCCGATACTTCATCATTATATGAAGCAGTCCAGCCCCCATATGTAAAACCTCCTGATATATCTTCATCAGGCCGCCCTGGTGCCTGCATAACTCCATCCAATGAAATCATTGATATAATAATTATTTTTCTCATTATGATTCCATTGTTAGTGGGTGTTCAACCTTTCCTGATTATATCAACAGATATCTCCACAGCCGGGATATTTCCTTTATTCTCCAGCCAGTGCAGGGTGTTTCTGTCCTCGGGCCAGCCTGCTCCGGGTCCGTATTCCGTAGAGACCCCGTTTCGGTGGTCAGTGATTGTACCCTGAATTATATAAACGGTGCCGGGTCTGTCGATATGATCATGTTCAGGGCCAAAAACGGCTCCGGGTTCGAAAGTTACCAGCCGCATACGAAGCTGACGTCCTTCCATGCCTTCTATCTCGGGGCCCAGGTCAACAATTGAAAGCAACTTAACTGTTATTCCATTCGTGACAGGTACAGGTTGTTCGTTAATCATAGTGCTCTTTTTTATTAACTATCAAAACATTACATGATATTGTCTAAACAAATTTTAAAAGCAATTGTTTGTGAACCATTGCCCGATAATGATGCAACCTTTTTAAACAAGATGCAACCTCATTTACAATGAAATTTACGAGACTGCAACCTGGTTTCTGACTTATTTCCTTCTACTATTAAGGGCATTTTCCTCAACCCTGAATTTTACTATCCGGATGATAAGATCCAATGGTAATGGTTTATCCAGAGGAAATTGTACTGATCCTTTACCCTGCCTGTATTCAGAAAGTTCAGATGCAAATTGTGAATGCCCAGTTGGCGTGGCATAGAAACCAATATGTTTATCGTAACCTGCAAAATAAACGAGGGGCCTTCCATGCAATTTATAGGCGGGCATTTTATAAGAGATACTTTCCTCTGCCTCAGGTGCATTTTTTTTAATAATATCCCTGATTTGCATTAATCGTATCCTGACATCATCAGGAAATGATTTAATATAATCGTCAACATTCATGTTATGTATGTTTTGTCCAACAATAAGTGATAAATTAATTGCTCTGACTGAGTTAAATTACTGTTCTTTCCATTTTACCCTGAACCGGTATAAATCTTACTGATGAAATCATAGATATTATTATTCTTATTTACATCATATCCCTTTTTTACTGTGCGAATAACACTCTTAATGTCGTATTTGATTGTAGTTTTCCGGAAAATACGACCCAAAACTGAAAACAGATTGTTACCATGTATGATAAGATGGTTTTCATTCAGAGCATGACAAATGAAACATATGTATTGTTTATAATATCCG
>JBJKPQ010000033.1:0-36822 GCA_046706305.1 Bacteroidales bacterium | reverse complement strand
CAGGTAAAAACAAATGTTGAAGTGGCAAAGCTTGGTTACCAGAATGCTGAGTTAAGTGAGATTGATACACGTAACCAGTTAAGGAAAAGCATAGAGCAGGCATGTCTTGATGTAACATCTGCACAGGTTGAATATGAGGCTAACCTGGCCAATTACAAAGCCATGCTTGATGCTTCAACACTTTCAGATGAGCAGTTCAACCAGGGTATGATCAATTCGACAGATTACCTCGTGGCAAAAACAAATCTTATTGTAGCTGAAAGCCAGCTCCTTCAGTCGAAGTACAACCTGATATTCAGCTATAAGGTACTGGATTTTTACATGGGAATTCCTCTTACACTATAACGATGTAATAATATATACTTGAAATTACGGGTAAAATACTGTAGAAATATGAAAGTTAAAGATTTAAAAAACAAGATAATGAAAAAGAAAACATTAATAATCATCGGAGTAGCTGTGGTTGTAGTTGTTCTCGGCTTATTGGCACTCAGGTCTTTTAAAAAGAAAGAGAAAGCAGTCTCTTTCACCACAGTGAAGGTGGAAAGGGGTAGTATCAGTAATACAGTGACTGCCACAGGTACTGTTGAGGCAATAAAGACAGTTAATGTAGGTACACAGGTATCAGGGATATTATCGCATGTTTATGCAACATTCAATGATGTAGTAAAGCAGGGTCAGCTTCTTGCCCGTCTCGATACCACTGCCCTTGCCGCACAGGTTAATCAGGCCCAGGCTTCAGTTAATCAGGCGCAGGCTCAGCTCAACTTCCAGAAAGCAACTTATGAGCGACTGAAGGTTTTATATGACAAGAACCTGATTGCAAAGGCGGATTATGATCAGGCAGTATACAATTATGAAAATGCGAAAGGTAGTCTGGCAAATGCCAAGTTTGCCCTTACACGTGCAGAAGTAAATCTCAATTATGCAACTATTACATCGCCAATCGACGGAGTTGTTCTGAACAGGGCAGTTGAAGAGGGACAGACAGTAGCAGCCAGCTTTAACACTCCTACACTCTTTACCATTGTAAATGATCTTACACGTATGGAAGTTCAGACAAGTGTCGATGAGGCTGATATAGGAAAAGTCAAGGACGGCCAGCGTGTTGAATTCACTGTTGACGCATATCCCGACCTTAAGTTTGAAGGGACAGTGACAGAGGTGAGATTACAGCCTGTAACTACAAATAATGTTGTCACATATGTTGTCATTCTTAATGCACCTAATCCAGACAAGAAGCTGATGCCCGGTATGACAGCGAGTGCAACAATTTATGTTGAGGAAAAAGAGAACACACTTGTTTTATCAGGTAAAGCGATGAGATTCACACCCGACAGGGCGTACCTGCAGAAGCTCTTTGCTGCAAGAGCCAAAAGCGGTGAGATGCCGGTACGCCGGCGTACACAGGGTGCTAATGGTACGGCAGGTATGGCAGCTCCTTCATCAATGCCGTCGGAAGGAATGGCATTCGGGGGTAATAATACAGATCCGAAGGTAAAAACTGTATGGGTGAGGGATGATAAGATGACAATTCGCCCCCAGAGGGTCAGGATAGGAATTGATAACGGAAACAACGTGGAGATACTATCGGGATTGAAAGAGGGGGATGAAGTTATAACTTCAATGAAAGAAGGAGATGAAAAAACATCAGAGACAACAAGCAGTAACAATCGTCCGAGAGGTCCCTTCCCCTTCTGAAGTTAATATAAAATAACAATGTCATGAACAATATTATTATTGAAATAAGTAATCTGCGGAAGGATTACCATGTAGGCGAGGTCACAGTTCATGCGCTCCGGGGTGTTGATATGAAGATAAGAGAAGGAGAGTTTGTAGCTATCATGGGAATGAGCGGCTCAGGCAAATCGACTATGCTTAACATCCTTGGATGCCTCGATAAACCAAGTCAGGGTGATTATTTCCTCGATGGCCAAGATGTTAATGCCATGGACAAGGATGAGCTGGCACGACTCAGGAATAAGAAACTGGGATTTGTATTTCAGGCGTATAACCTTCTTCCGCGGACAACAGCACTTGAAAATGTCGAGCTTCCGCTATTCTACAACGGAAAGATTAAATCGAAGGAGAGAAAGGGAAGGGCTATTAATGCACTTGAAGCTGTGGGTCTTGCGGAACGCATGGATCACATGCCGAACCAGCTTTCGGGAGGTCAGCAGCAAAGAGTGGCTATCGCACGATCGCTTGTTAATGATCCTGTACTGATCCTCGCAGATGAACCTACGGGAAACCTGGATACAAGAACTTCTTTCGAAATAATGGAACTGTTTCAGGACCTGAATGAGAAAGGCAGAACAATAGTATATGTGACTCACGAGCCAGATATCGCAAAGTTTGCTACCCGTAATATTATTTTCAGGGATGGTAAGATACAGCGTGAGTTTAATGTTACCGAAAGACTTTTTGCCAGGGATATACTGAAAAACATGCCTGTGGAAGAAGAAGAAATTGAGGAATTTGACGAGAAAAATTAAATCTTTCTGAAATGAACTATTCAAATTTATTCAGGATTGCAATAAGAGCCCTGATGAGAAACAGGCTTAGGGCCTTTCTCACCATGCTTGGAATAATTATAGGTGTTGGTTCCGTAATAGCCATGCTTGCCATCGGAGAAGGATCAAAGCAAAGGATGAGGACACAGATGTCATCGATGGGAACCAATATGATTATGGTAATGCCAAACTTCCAGCGGAGGGGAGGGGTCAGCCTGGGAGCATCCAACTCCACTGTACTTAAATACAGTGATGTAGTGGCTCTCAGGAATGATGGTGATGATCTTGCTGCCGTGTCACCGGAGGTAAGAGCAAGCGGACAGGTTATTTACGGGAACCAGAATACACAGACAACTATATACGGGGTGAGCCCTGAGTACCTTGGTATCAGGAAACTCGTAATAAAAAGCGGAAGGATATTTAATGCTAATGAAGTAAAAAGCATGGCCAAGGTATGTATTCTTGGTCAGACCGTTGTGGAGAACCTTTTTGGTGCCGGAGCTGATCCGGTGGGTCTCTCTATCAGGATAAAAAACCTTCCCTTTACTATAATCGGAACACTTGAGGATAAAGGCGAAACCGGTATGGGACAGGACCAGGATGATCTTATTTTGGCTCCCTATACTACGGTACAGAGAAGACTAGCGGCAATTGATTACCTTAACGGGATAAATGCGTCTGCCGTAAGTGAAGAAAAAAGTGCAGACGCCATGAAGGAAGTGGAACAGACCCTTCGAAGGACCCACAAACTGAAAGATACCCAGGAGAACGATTTCAGGGTTATGTCGCAGTCTGAACTGATACAGACGGTTTCTTCCATATCCGATATAATGACAATACTTCTGGGAGCCATTGCCGGCATATCTTTGCTGGTTGGAGGTATAGGTATAATGAACATAATGTTTGTTTCTGTCACCGAAAGAACGCGTGAGATAGGACTAAGGATGTCAATAGGTGGCAGAGGGAAAGATATTCTTAAACAGTTTCTTGTCGAATCAATGTTACTCAGTATCCTTGGGGGAGCCCTTGGGGTGATATTTGGTTATTTGATAGCTGAACTGGCCGGATCACTAATGAATATCAGTGCTTTGATCACTACCCAGTCGGTAGTTCTTTCATTCGTGGTTTGTTTTGTAATAGGGGTCTTCTTTGGATGGTATCCGGCCAGGAAAGCTTCAAATCTTAATCCCATTGACGCTTTACGGTATGAATAGTCATTCTGAATTGTTAACTTTGAGTTCATTGGTACAGATTAATTCAACCGGGCGTTTTTATCAACTGAAAGGTAAAGTCAGATGAAAAAGAACTTTTTCCGTAGTAACGTTATCCAGGTCCTGCTCCATGTTATTGCATGGGCAATACTACTGGGATTGCCTCTTTATTTTATTAAAAGATGGGCCGTTGGAAAAGATTTCATCTGGCTTTACTATATAAACACAACAATAAATGGCATAATTTTCTATGTCAATTACCTTCTGTTAACGCCGAAGTTCTTCTTTAAACGCAGGAAATACCGTTATTTCATTTCGGTAATCGTATTGCTGCTTGCTTTGTATTTTGTTTCAGACACTTCTAACAGACTTGTTTTTGAACATTTCCCTCATCACCAGAATACGCAGGAAACACGTATAACAAATAAATCACAACAGGGCACAGCAACAGTACCGGCCAATATAACAAGAAGGTCTCCAAGGCCTCCCAAACCTACTGTCTTTATCGGACGTCCACCTTTCCGGCAGATTCACCTTGTTAACTATGCCTTTACCGCAGCATTCATTATCGTGTTCTCCCTGGGTCTGCGTGTGCTTGAACGTCATTCACAGACCGAGAAAACACAGAAAGAGCTGGAGAAGGAAAAACTTAACTCCGAACTGGCTTTTTTAAAAAACCAGATTAGCCCGCATTTCTTTTTTAACACTCTTAATAATATATATTCTCTGATAAGTATAAATGAGGAAGATTCCAAAAATGCTGTTCTGAAACTCAGTAAATTAATGAGGTATCTCCTCTACGAGTCTGAGCATGGTAATACGAGGCTGAGTAACGAAATTGCATTCATGAATAATTATATTGACCTGATGAAATTGCGGATGAGTGACAAGATTAGCCTGTCTGTGTCATTCCCTGATGAATATGAGGATGTTAGCATTCCACCACTTCTTTTTATACCATTTATTGAAAATGCTTTTAAACATGGGATAAGTTACAGGGAAAAGTCATTCATTGATATAAGCATGACAGCATCCGGTAACAATATATCTTTCAGATGCCTCAACAGTAATAAAAGTTCAGGCGATGATGTTGAATCTGATCACCCGGGTATAGGTCTTGAAAAAGTGAGTAAACGACTTAAACTTCTTTTCCCCGGTATGCATGAGCTGAAAATAAACAAGTCAGACAAGATATTTGAAGTCCTTCTCGATATAAAACTTAGCTAAATGATCTCCGTTGTTGCCATCGATGATGAACCACTGGCTTTGCAGCTTGTTGCAGGTTACATAGAGAAAACCCCGGAACTGAACCTGGCAGGGAAATTCGATAATCCCGTAGATGCTTCCGAGTTTATACGGGAAAACAAGGTTGACCTTATCTTTGTAGATATACAGATGCCGGATCTGTCGGGCATTGAATTTACCCGTCTTCTTGAAAAAGGTCCCAAAGTTATTTTTACAACAGCATACGAGAAATATGCCCTTGAGGGGTATAAACTGGAAATAGTCGATTATCTCCTCAAGCCTTTCAGTTACGAGGAGTTCCTTGTTGCTGTCCGTAAAGCAAGAAACCTGATTTCTCTTGAACAAAAAGCAGCTACACAGGTTGAGGCAAACAGCGAATTCCTCTTCCTTAAGTCAGATTATAAGATAAAACGGATCAATTTTGATGATATCCTTTATATTGAAGGGCTTAAGGATTATGTGAAGGTTTATACAAGATCATATCCAAAACCCGTCCTGTCGCTAACATCATTAAAGCTTCTTGAATCAAAACTTCCTTCCGGAAAATTTATGAGGGTTCACCGCTCTTTTATTGTTAACCTGGAAAAGATAGATACAATTGAAAGAAGTCGTATTGTTTTTGACAAGACCTATATTCCTGTAAGCGACCAGTATAAAGAAAAATTCCAGGAATACCTCGATAAGAATTTTTTGTAAAAAGCATATAATTATTTGCAATTTATATTCTATTACTTACATTTGTAAACCGAAAAAGAGATAAAAATGAATAAAGTATATACAAACTGGTGCTGGTGGCATAATATTCCTGACAAAATATTGTGAGACTGACACCTTTGTATACATAGATATAACCGAACGGCCCGTCGTACTCACGACGGGCCGTTTTGATTTTATGATATTAACAAATAACTGATATATAATAATTCGGAAAATGGCAGATTTTAAATTTACGACAAGGTCGAGGAAGCTTCTTGCTGACATCATTACTCCTGTGAGCGTCTATCTGAGGATAAGAGATATATATCCCAATTCGCTTCTGCTTGAGAGTTCAGATTATCACGGTAATGAGAACAGCTATTCTTTTATCTGCATGAAACCAGTAGCCGGCTTTGCAGCTGACAGGGGGATGATAAAGGAGACATACCCCGATGGATCTGTTATAGATACATCTGTTGAGAATACAACCACATTCAGCAAAAGGCTTTCATCATTTATTGGTTCATTTAAACAGGAAGAAACAGGCGATGACATTCCTGTTAACGGGTTATTTGGATACATTACATATGATGCCGTAAGGTATTTTGAGAAAATCAGCTTTAAGAACGGGGATGATTTTTCACATAAGATACCTGATGCGAAGTACTACCTCTACAGGTATATAATTGCTATAAATCATTTCCAGAACACCCTGCAGATAATAGAGAATAACTTTGGCGGTGAAGGTAGCGAAATTGACCGTATTGAGGCACTTCTGAACAGCCGTAACCTGGCATTCTATTCCTTTAAAACAGAAGGAAGCGAGACAGGCAACATTACCGACAGGCAGTTTAAGGAGATTGTAAGCAGGGGGAAAAAGCATTGCTACCTGGGAGATGTTTTCCAGGTAGTGCTTTCACGGCAGTTTTCAAGAAAATTCAGCGGGGATGAATTCAATGTTTACAGGGCACTGCGATCAATCAATCCTTCTCCTTATCTCTTCTATTTTGATTATGGTAATTATAAAATATTCGGATCTTCACCGGAAGCCCATTTAAAAATAAATGCCGGCAAAGCCTCCATCAACCCTATTGCAGGCACTTTCAGACGTACTGGTGATGATGAGAACGATAAGTTGCTTGCTCAGCAATTATCGGCAGATCTTAAGGAAAATGCCGAGCATGTAATGCTTGTCGACCTGGCAAGAAATGATCTCAGCAGGCATGCCACCGACGTTAAGGTTGAAAACTATCGCGAAGTACAGTTCTATTCTCATGTGATACATCTTGTTTCTGCTGTGTCGGGTAAAATGAAAGAATCAGCCACAATGGCCGACCTGGTTGCATCCACCTTCCCGGCAGGTACCCTTTCCGGCGCTCCCAAGTATATGGCTATGAAGATAATAGATGAATGTGAGAACCAGCGCCGCGGATATTACGGTGGTGCAATAGGATTTATAGACCTGCGGGGCAGGTTTAATCATGCAATTATGATAAGGACATTCCTTAGTTCGGCAAATACTCTGTATTACCAGGCCGGGGCAGGTGTTGTGGCCGTATCGGAAGAGGAGAATGAACTGCAGGAGGTTAACAACAAGCTGGGTGCTCTCCGGAAAGCAGTTGAGATGGCAGAAAAGATAATTTAACATGTAGGCAACAGATGGAAAAGATACTTGTCATAGATAATTATGATTCATTCACATACAACCTCGTGCATTACCTCGAGAAACTGTCAGGGTATACTCCTGCTGTTTACAGGAATGATGAGATAACACTTGAGCAGGCAGGCGAATATGAAAGGATACTGTTATCTCCCGGTCCTGGTGTGCCGGCTGATGCCGGAATCTGTATCGATCTGATCAGGAGATATTCATCAACAAAAAGTATACTGGGTATTTGCCTGGGGCACCAGGCCATAGGGGAAGCTTTCGGAGGAAGACTGATTAACCTCAGCAATGTATTTCATGGAGTGGCTACACCTGTGAGAATTATATCGGATGATGAAGGACTTTTTAGAAACCTGCCGCGTTCGCTGATGGCAGGAAGATATCACTCCTGGGTTGTTTCCGGTGAGGATTTGCCAGGCTGCCTCGAGGTAACCTGTTCTGACGACAGCGGTATCATTATGGGGATAAGTCACAGGGAATATGATGTCAGAGGACTGCAGTTTCACCCCGAATCAGTTCTCACAGAGCATGGAATGGATATACTGTCAAACTGGTTGGAGAAATAATTAATAAATCATTGGTTAGTAATAAGTATTCAATTTAAAATATACAGGTATGCGTGAAATATTAAATCATCTGATGGAACAGAAGACCCTTAAAAGACAGGAAGCTGAAAAAGTTCTGACAAATATTGCGGCAGGGATATATTCCGATTCGGAAATAGCTGCTTTCATAACAGTGTACCTGATGCGGAGCATTACTGTTGATGAACTGTCAGGCTTTCGTGATGCTCTCCTCAAACATTGCATACGGGTGGATCTTTCGGATTTTGATACTATGGATGTATGCGGTACCGGGGGAGACGGTAAAGAAACGTTTAACATATCCACACTTTCGACCTTTGTACTTGCAGGTGCAGGAGTGAAGGTGGCAAAACATGGTAACTACGGCGTAACATCAGCATGCGGTTCATCAAATATTCTTGAACATTTCGGGTACAGGTTTTCAACCGACAACGATAAGCTGAAAAGGGAAATAGATGAGGCAGGGGTTTGTTTCCTTCATGCTCCCCTCTTCAACCCGGCAATGAAAAATGTTGCACCTGTCCGCAAGGCACTGAAGATAAAAACCTTTTTCAATATGCTCGGTCCTATGGTAAATCCTTCTTTCCCTGCCAAACAACTTGTTGGTGTATACAGCCTTGAACTGGCACGATTGTATAATTACCTTTATCAGCAGTCTGATACAGGTTATGTTATTGTCTTCAGCCTCGACGGTTACGATGAGATATCTCTTACATCTGAATTCAGGTTTATTCTCAATGGTGTTGACAGTATAGTTGAACCAGAAGAGCTTGGTTATAAGCGTGTCAGGCAGGCTGATCTTGCGGGAGGAAAAACAGTCCGTGAAGCTGCAGAACTCTTTGAATCGGTTCTCAGGGGGGAAGGTACGCATGTTCAGACTGCTGTTGTAACAGCCAATGCACAGGCGGCCTTAAGATGTTATTATCCCGGAAAATCTATGTCTGAATGCAGGGCAATAGCTGAAGAATCAATTGACAGCGGCAAAGCTTACAGAGCATTTAAGAAACTTTTAGAGTTGCAGTCATGAATATATTGTCGGATATTATTGCAAATAAAATCAAAGAGGTCAGGCTTGTGTCCGAAAGAATACCTCTTGCTGATCTTAAGAAAACAGACTGTTTCTCGGGAGGCACTCTTTCCCTTTCTGATTACCTGCTCGATGCAAACAAATCAGGCATTATAGCCGAGTACAAAAGGAAGTCACCCTCAGGAGGAATGATAAACTCAACCGCAAATGTTATTGAAGTGACTAAGGGTTACAGCAGCGCAGGTGCTTCTGCTTTGTCTGTACTGACCGATAATAAGTTTTTTGGTGGTTCTCTTACTGATCTTTCTGAAGCGAGGGAATGCAATAACATCCCTGTGCTGCGAAAAGACTTTATTATAAGTGAATACCAGGTTTTTGAGTCCAGGTCAATCGGTGCCGATGCTGTGTTACTTATTGCAGCCGTCCTTGATGGCAACAGGCTGCGCGACCTTGCCCGGCTGGCACAGTCGCTCGGGATGGAGGTGCTGATGGAAATACATAATGCCTCTGAGCTTGAAAAGCTAAACGGGTATGTCGATATCATCGGTGTAAATAACCGTAACCTCAACACTTTTGAGGTTGACATCAATACATCAATTGAACTGGCGGAGATAATACCCGGTGATTTCATGAGGATATCGGAAAGTGGTATAGACAGTCCTGAAAGTATTAACAAGCTCAGGAAGTCGGGTTATCAGGGCTTTTTGATAGGGGGAAGATTCATGTCATCAGGCGATCCGGTAAAGGCATTCAGTGATTTTGTAAGTGAAATAAAGTAATTCTATGATTAAAGTGAAAGTATGTGGGATGACAGATCCCGGGAATATTCTTTCGGTGGCGGATGCCCGGCCCGATTACCTCGGGTTTATCTTCTATCCACCTTCTCCCAGTTACATTGGCGATGACCCCGGAAGCCCGCTCTTTAGAAGAGTGCCTGAATCAGTCGTGAAAGTTGGAGTTTTTGTCGATGAAGCACCTGGAATAATTATAAGGAAAGCAAAGACTTATGATTTATCAACTGTTCAACTTCACGGCAGCGAGTCGCCCGGGGTATGCAGAATGATTGTCGCTGAGGGATTGAAGGTGATCAAAGCCTTTGGGCTTGAAGTAGTTGCAGATAACAGGCAATTCGAGGTTTACGAGGATTCAGTCGATTACTTCCTGTTCGATTCAAAATCCGCCACTAAAGGTGGTAGCGGGGAAAAATTCGACTGGGGTATCCTTAACAGCTATAATGGTGACAAGCCTTTCTTCCTCAGCGGAGGTATAGGTCCGGGTGATGCTGCTTCAGTGAAAATGCTGGAAAACGCGGGCTTGTTCGCAGTGGATATAAACAGCCGCTTTGAGATAAGACCGGGAATGAAGGATCCGGGGCTTGTTGCCTCATTTATTGATGAAATAAAAAACTAGAAGGTTATGAAATTTGATGTAGACAGGAATGGTTACTATGGCGAATTCGGGGGAGCATTTATTCCGGAGATGATGTACACCAATATTAAAGAACTTGAAGGGAGTTACCTTGATATACTGGAGGATAAGGAATTCAGGAGGGAGTTCAGATCGTTGCTGAAAAATTATGTTGGCAGACCATCCCCCTTATTTTATGCTTCAAGGTTTTCTGAGCATCATGGTACACGTATATTCCTGAAACGGGAGGATCTTAATCACACAGGAGCACATAAGATCAATAATACTGTAGGGCAGATACTAATAGCAAAAAGGCTTGGCAAGACGAGGATAATAGCCGAGACAGGTGCGGGTCAGCATGGTGTGGCAACAGCTACTGTATGTGCCCTTATGGGTTTGAAATGTGTTGTTTATATGGGGAAAACAGATATCGACCGGCAGGCACCCAACGTTCTCCGCATGAAGATGCTGGGAGCAGAGGTAGTGCCTGTGACCAGCGGAAATATGACACTGAAGGATGCTACCAATGAGGCTATCCGCGACTGGATAAGTAATCCGGAAGATACACATTATATAATAGGATCTGTCGTTGGCCCACATCCTTATCCCGACCTTGTGGCACGTCTTCAGTCGGTTATCAGTGAAGAGATGAAGTACCAGGTGAAGGAGGTAACAGGGAAAGATGGTCCGGACTTCATTATTGCCTGTGTTGGGGGAGGAAGTAATGCAATAGGATCATTCTATCATTATCTCGATAATGAGAATGTTAAGCTGATAGCTGTTGAGGCAGCAGGGAAAGGAATTGATACAGATAAGACAGCAGCGACTATGGTAAAGGGAAAACCCGGGGTCATTCACGGAAGCATGACAATGCTGATGCAGGATGATGACGGACAGATACTGGAGCCTTACTCTGTCTCTGCCGGGCTCGATTATCCCGGCATAGGGCCGATACATTCACATCTTTTTAAAGCAGGTCGTGTGCAGTTTGAAAATGTGACTGACGACGAAGCCCTGGAAGCTGCATTGTTACTTACCCGGCTGGAAGGGATCATCCCGGCCCTTGAATCGGCCCATGCACTTGCATGGCCCGCGAAACAGAAATTCAGCGACAGTGATGTTGTTGTAATTACAGTATCGGGAAGAGGCGACAAGGACATGGCGGAATATATAAGGTATATGGAACGGCAAAAAAAATGATAATCTCTATTAATAAAGTCAACCAGATGAACAGGATAGATAAATTATTCCGTGAAAAGAAAAATAACATTCTCTCGGTTTATTTTACAGCCGGATACCCGGAAGCCGGTTCAACAACCACAATTATAAGATCGCTGGAGGCGGCCGGTGCAGATATGGTAGAGATAGGAATGCCATTCTCCGATCCCGTGGCTGACGGACCGGTAATACAGGCCAGCAGCCAGGCAGCCCTCAGGAACGGGATGAATTTAAGGACATTGTTCAGCCAGTTAAAGGATATCCGAAGGGAGGTTGATATCCCGTTAATACTTATGGGCTATATAAACCCTGTGATGCAGTTTGGCGTAAGAACTTTTTGCAGGCAATGTGCTGCAGCAGGTATCGACGGTGTCATTCTTCCCGACCTGCCACCCGGGGTTTATGCTGAAGAGTACAGCAATATCTTTGATGAATACGGTCTTTATAATATCCTGCTTATCTCTCCCCAGACCGGCAACGACAGAATAAAGGCACTTGACAATTTAAGCAAAGGATTTATCTACATGGTTTCATCATCTTCTGTTACAGGCAGAAAAGGCAGGTTCTCCGACGATCAGATGAAATATTTCAACAGGGTAAAGTCGCTGGGACTGAAAAATCCGGTTATGACAGGTTTCGGCATCTCCGGGAGGGATTCCTTCCGCGATGCCTGTAAATTCTCAAACGGAGGTATTATTGGCAGTGCCTTCATTACTGCCCTGGGTAAGGAAGGCGACCTCGAAACAATCATAAATGATTTTGTCGGCTCAATAAGGAATATTGACTAAAAAAAATAAACCGGCATTTTCATATTGTGTTGAGATGTCTTTATCTGGTTAACATGTGAGAAGTTTATCTGATTCCAGATTACCTGTTATTGATTTCCCCGGGCTCTCTCTGCCAGCTCTCAGTCCTGTTTGTAATAACATACTGCCAGTCTCACTTAATCATATATTACTTTTTGTTTTTCCAGGGGGTATTCTTAAAAAACATTCATTATTTAAGTTCATACCCCCATAAAAAACAGGGTGTCTATTAAAAAATATATAAAAAAGTTGACAAATACCCTAAAATAATTTATGTTTGTGCCGGAAAATAGTCGATTTATTAAGTAATATTAAACTTCAGATTAATGAAAGTAACCGGAAAGAGATTCCTGTTGGCAGTCTTTTTATTGATAGTCTGCAGTACGGGATTATATGCATCCGATGGTAAAGGCATAGATACAGGTGCAACGGCATGGATGTTAACGTCAACGGCACTGGTACTTCTTATGATACCGGGACTTGCAATGTTTTACGGAGGGCTTGTAAGATCGAAGAACGTACTGGGGACAATAATGCACAGCTTCATAGCAATGGGCATAATCACTGTTCTCTGGGTGGTATTCGGATACAGCATGAGTTTTGGCAAGAATGTATTGGGTGGATGGTTCGGCTGGAATCCCGATTATTTCTTTCTCAAGGGGATTGACAACAAGATAATGCCGGAAGGTATTCCGGAGTATGTTTTTTCAATGTTCCAGGGCAAGTTTGCTATTATCACTCCTGCTCTCATAGCAGGTGCTTTTGCAGAGAGGGTTTCATTCAGGGCTTATACTTTCTTTATTGCAGCATGGGGTTTGCTTGTTTATAATCCTCTTTGTCACTGGGTGTGGAGCGCTGATGGTTTCATTTATAACCTTGGTGCCAGGGGGGCCATTGATTTTGCAGGGGGTACCGTAGTACATATTTCAGCCGGTATCAGCGGACTTGTTGCTGCATTATATCTGGGATCACGTAGAGGCTATCCTTACCAGGTGATAAGGCCAAATAACATGGTGATAACAATGCTTGGAGCAGGATTGCTGTGGGTAGGCTGGTTTGGCTTTAATGCGGGAAGCAGCATATCATCGGGTTTAAGTACAGCCCAGGCTCTTACAGCAACACAGGTGGCAGCTGCAACAGGTGCACTCTCCTGGGTAATTATTGAGAGTCTTCACCAGGGGAAAGCCACAGCGCTGGGATTTGCATCCGGGATACTGGCGGGCCTGGTTGCTGTAACACCGGCAGCAGGCGTGGTTCAGCCCTACGGTGCAATGGTACTCGGCATTGTGGCTTCATTCGTATGCTATAGTGCCATACAGATAAAAAACAGGCTGGGTTATGATGACAGCCTTGATGCTTTCGGTATTCATGGCGTGGGGGGAATCGTTGGAGCTTTGCTCCTGGTATTCTTTATAAGGCCTTCATGGATGGCAGAGGCAGCACAGGCAGCTGGAGGCAGATGGACCGTCTGGAACCAGCTGGGAATACAGGCACTGGCGGTGGGCATTGCTATTGTCTATGCTGCAGTTATGACCTTAATAATTATTTTTGTACTCAACAGGTTTATAAGTCTCAAATCATCCGAAGATGAAGAGATGGCAGGTCTCGACAGGGCTTATCACGGGGAGAGAGGTTATGGTATGTTGAACCCCAGCTAATAGTTAATTAGTAAAAAAGGTTACAATGAAATTAATCACAGCAATAATAAGGGAAGTGCAGCTTGACAGGGTCAGGGAGGCACTTATCGAAGCCGAGATAAAAAGAATTACTGTAAGCCGTGTATCAGGTCACGGTCAGCAGAGAATAGAAGAAATGTACAGGGGGCAGATCATAATACCTGATCTGATACCAAAAGTGAAGATCGAGATTGCGGTAAATGATGCATTTGTGGATATCGCTGTAGATACTATACTCAAATCGGCACGCACCAATGGTGAAGGAAGTGTGGGTGACGGTAAAATATTCATAACGCCTCTTGAAGATTGTATCAGGATACGTACAGGAGAAAGAGGCGGTACAGCTATCTGATCACGATCAGGGTCGCCTGTTGGCTTTGACAGGTTGTATTTTACCAGGTAATTTGCTAAATTTGATTATGATTGTCTTATGTGGATCAATCAGTCTGCTTCTGATCGAATTACTGGAATATGACATAAACTAAAGCTAAAAATCAATATGGAACCGACTAACAGCTTTTTAACTGTTGAAAGCCTTGCAACACTGGGCGGTGCTACCCTGGCTACAGTTGTGGTAGCCAATACCTATCGTGCCATATTTAAAAAGGACCCTAGGATCTTTGCCCTGATATTTTCAATACTGATATGTGTCCTTTTTGCTGTTTATAACTCTGTTGAACCTGTAGGCTATGTGGTGGCACTTATTAACGGCTGCCTTGTTTATTGTACTGCCTTCGGACTTAATACACAGGTGGCTTCGGCTACGGTAAGGGAAAAATCAGGGAAAAAAGTAGCTTCTTCTGTTATAGCAGCCGAAAGAAGAAAATCAGGATATTTCTTTGACAGGTGGTAGCCCCTACCCGATCTTTTTACCGGCTGTCGGACCGGGTTTGAGAGAATGTATCTCCCGGATCTTAATTATTACAACTGCTATGGGTTTAGGCATACCCATTTTCTCAGACATTTCTGCAGCCTGTTCGTATAATTCTCCGCTATCTTCCACCGTGGCACTGCCAAGGAACCTGTAGCCATCGAGTATCTCCCTGTTTACAACAGATACGGCTACTTTTGAACCTCTTTTTATATTGGTATATGTTGTACCTCCTGTTCCTTCCGTGAAAATAAGTGAATTGTCGGAAAGAACCCTTGTCGATCTTTTCGGCGCCACATTCGGAGTGCCGTCTTCATTGACTGTCCCGATAAAACATTGCTGTGTGGCAATCATGTCTTTCATTGCCTGTGTTAGTGTTGCCATGATATTATTATTTTAAAATGCTACTTTACTCTTCACCCAAATGTAGTTATTGTTTATTAAATAAGTCCGGGGAAATGCCAAAATGCAGCAAATCCTATTATATAAGCATATATAAAACACATTCTGAAAAACTTTGTTTCTTTCAGGCCTGATAAACATCAGAACAGGTAAGCGATGTAACCGGAGGTATTGACATTTATAATACTTAATCCTAACTTGCATATTATTAACATAATTGTCAGGCAACATGAGAATGCTGGTACGCTATCCGGCTCTTGCGCTTTTCCTTATTCTGACATTACAGTGCGCAAAAGAAGAACCTGCCCCCGTGGATAAAATTAATTCACCCTCAGGCAGCTTCCTCGATGCACTTATCAGTGCCGGAGTGGATGTTAACGGCGATAGCATAATTAGTAAGGAGGAAGCCCTGCCTGTAACATACCTCAATTTAAGTTACAGGGATATTTCTAACATGCTGGGGATAGAGATGTTTAGCAACCTGGAAGAGCTGAATTGCAGCGGTAACCAGTTACACTCACTCGATGTATCGAAAAACGAGGCACTGAAATTCCTTTACTGCTCCGGTAACCTGATAAGCATACTGATACTGCCCGGCAATCATTATCTTGAGTATATTGATTGCTCTGATAATCTGCTGACCCAGATAAATGTTTCCGGTTTATCCGGACTGCAACACTTCCTTTGCAGTTATAACAGGCTGACATCTGTAGATATATCAGGAAACTCTGATCTCAGGTATTTTTATTGTGATAATAACCTTATTACGACACTTGACGTTTCAAAGAACAGTAAGCTGTACTACTTGTCGTGTCATAATAATAATCTGAAGTTCCTCGATGTTTCCGGTAACACTGAATTACGCGGGTTGGCATGTCTCAGGAACCAGTTAAGCTCCATAAACGTCTCGCAAAATATATATCTTGAAGAACTAAACACAGGATACAACGTGGATCTGACCTCCATTGATGTTTCAAATAACCCGGAACTTCAAGATCTTTCATGCAATGATTGCCGGTTAACTGACCTGGATGTATCCGTCAATACCAAATTGAAATATCTGAACTGTGGGGATAATACTCTTGTCGGCAGGAATGAAATAGCATCCCTGGATGTTTCAAACAACCCGGAGCTTGAATCGCTTATCTGTGAAAGAAATTTGCTTACCGAACTGGATGTCTCAAATAACCACCTGCTGGAGAGACTCGATTGTTCATTAAACAACCTTGAGGATCTTAATGTCAGCAATGCCGGAGCTCTTAAGGACCTTTTTTGCGAATATAACAGGCTTACAACCCTCGATCTTTCCACTCTTGAAAATTTGCGACTGTTATGGTGCCCGGGGAACATGTTGACAGATCTCGATCTTTCACAGAATTCTTCTCTTGAAGAGGGTACGGGATGGGCCCTTTGCTACCTTGACATAAGTAATATGCCAACTCTTCAGGAAGTATGTGTCTGGACTTTGCCCTTCCCTCCACAGGGACTGAAACTTTGCACGGATGGCAGCCCGGATGTATATTTCACTATAGACTGCAGCAAGTGATCTTAATAAACAAACATATAATATTTTGATATTATGAGGTTGGTCACCGTAGCAATATTAATTACTCTTTTTATGCTTCTTTTTTCCCGGTGTTCAAAGGATGAATCAATCCCGCAAATATCTGTAAATGACGATAATTTTTTAAAAGCACTTATTGAGTCGGGGATTGACAAAGACGGGGACGGGCAGATAAGTATGGCAGAAGCCGAACTTGTAAACTCATTGGATGTGAGTAACGACAGTATCGCAGAAATGACAGGGATAGAGAATTTTATCAACCTTGATACTCTTCGTTGTTACAACAACAGGCTTAATTCAATTGATATTTCAAATCTTGTCTCATTAAAGTACCTTGATTGCAGGGGATGCGGACTAAGTGCACTTAATATCTCCCGGCTGACTGATCTGGAATATCTCGATTGTGGAGTCTATGGAACGCCGGCAGGGCTTTCCAAAAATTATCTGGCAAGTATTGATATCTCGCAAAACACTGCCTTAAAAACACTGTTCTGTGACTGGAATGAGCTGGCAGCCCTGGATCTTTCTTCAAATACTTTGCTGGAATATTTATCGTGTACATCAAACCAGATCAAGGATCTGGATGTTTCTTCCAACACAAACCTGGAAAATCTTGTCTGCAGCTGGAACCAGTTAACCGGCCTGGATCTTTCATTCAACACCACATTGAAGATTCTCGACTGCAATTGTAACCTGTTAACAGATCTCAATGTTACCCAAAACACCGGTCTCCTGGAATTGTCATGCGGCGGGAACCTTTTAAAAAATGTTGATTTCTCGGCTAACAGTGAACTAACCGATTTATATTGCGGCGGAAATCCCTTAACTGATCTAGATGTCTCTCAAAACATTCTTTTAAAGAACCTTGTATGCGCGGGGTCAGGACTGACAGGTTTGGATGTAAGCCATAACACTGAACTTGAGTCACTTGATTGCTCTGGCAATGAACTTTCAAACCTGGATATATCTGAGAATCTGCTTCTAAGTATATTAAACTGCGGGACCAACCGCTTAACAAATCTTGATGTTTCAGACAATACTAAGCTGGAAGGTTTGGATTGTCGTAATAACAATCTGAGCGGTCTTGATTTTAGCAACAACACTTCCCTGGTATGGCTAGTCTGTTCGGATAACTCACTCAATAGTCTTAATCTCACCAGCTGCTCCGCCCTTACATATTTGTATTGTGATCATGCCGGGCTAACCAGCCTGGATATTTCAGGAAACACCTCCTTAACAAACCTTGAGTGCGGGGGTAATCAGTTGATAAGCCTCGACATATCGAATAATACTGCATTGGAACTTGCAGGACTGCAAAACATGCCTGCTTTGCATAAGGTATGTGTATGGATAACACCTTTTCCTCCGGGCGGACTAACAGTATGGTCTTCCGACAGTCCGAATATCTATTTCACATCTGAATGTAAATGATTGAGAAATTATGAATTTGTCATCCAAAATACTGCCTGTTCTTTTACCGGTGATTTTATTATGTAGTTGTGAGAAAAAACACGAAATTAAAGATCCGTTAAATGAAACGGAGATCGCCGATGGTAATTTCCTGAATGCTTTAATTGAAATGGGAGTCGATTATAACGGTGACGGGAAGATCAGCCACCTTGAAGCTGAACAGGTTTCCTCGCTCGATCTGAGTGACAGGCATATTTCAGACCTGTCAGGCGTGGAGTTATTTGTCAACCTTGGTTCCCTTGACTGCAGTTATAATGAGCTCACGAGTCTTGACCTGTCAAAGAATATTTCCTTGGCAGAATTGGATTGTTCTTATAACCAGATTAGTGACCTTGATATTTCAAAATGCAGGGCTCTGAAAAAACTTGTTTGCATAACGAATGAACTGACAAGCCTGGAAATTATTGGTAATACTGAATTAACTGACCTGAATTGTCTTTTTAATGAGATATCCGTTCTGGATTTATCGGGTAATACCTCATTAAAAAACCTGAACTGTGACTGGAACAGGATAACAAATCTTAATCTTTCGGGATGTTCATCTTTGGAGGTACTCGAATGTAGTTCCAATCAATTATCCGGACTGGATATTTCCGGATTCTCAGGTTTAAAGGAACTTGATTGTTCCTGGAACCAACTGACCAGCCTTGATCTTTCAGCAGGTGTTTCAATTGTTGATCTGTATTGTAGAGGAAATCCCCTTTCGCAACTTGATATATCGAAGAACATGGCCCTTGAGTATTTTGACTGCAGCAGAACGGGGTTAACTGATCTTGATGTTACAGGGCATAACAACCTAAGGATGTTACAGTGCGATAATAACAGGCTGACCCGGCTTGATGTCTCAGGCTGCAGTGCTCTGCAAGTATTTCGGTGCAATGATAACATTCTGACAGACATTGATGTTTCGGGAAGTACTGACCTGGAGAGGTTATATTGTGATAATAACAAACTGGAGCAGCTTGATCTGTCGCAATGTGTAAATCTTGAAATACTGAAATGCACCTATAATGACCTGACAAATCTTGACCTTTCGACCAATATTGCAATGAAAGGATTGTACTGTAATAATAATTTGTTAAACAGTCTTGATATTTCACAATGTACTGCCCTGGCAGATATAAAATGCTTTGCAAATCAACTTGGAAACATTGATGTCTCCCATGTAAGTTCCCTGGAGATATTACATTGTTATCTCAATCCGCTTACTTCACTCGATATTTCCGGGAACTCTGTACTGAAAGAGCTGAGTTGCTGGTCGACTGCCCTGACAAGTCTAGATGTTACTAATAATGCGGAATTAACCTGGTTGAACTGCAGTTTCAACCAGTTAACGGATCTTGATATTTCCAATAATGCAGCCCTTGAAAACATATTCCTGATATCGATGCCTGTTCTTAATAAGGTCTGTGTATGGCAAAACCCGTTCCCTCCTGCGGGAGTAAATGTTTATACGGCCGGAAGTCCCGACGTTTATTTCACAACGGAATGCAGTAATTGAAGATATTTAAGCCATAGACCAGCCAGGCAGCATCGGCAATCTTACACTTAAAGAAACCCACCCAATAACCCCTCCGGGCGGAGGGGATCCTTAACCAACCAGTATACCGGTTACCGGTTAAGTGTCCATCTTATCAGGATTTGGCTTCACTTTGTTTTTTTACTTTTCCCCTTTGTCTTTTATCTTTTCTTTTTGTCTTTTGCCTTCGTTTTCCTATATTTGGTATTGCGTTTCCAATGTGCTTCAAATATCAGGAATATGTTAGTAAAGACCTTTACCAGTGCTGTCACGGGTATTGATGCAGTAACCGTGACAATCGAAGTCAATGTCTCGCAGGGTGTACGTTTTTTCCTTGTAGGATTACCGGATGTTGCTGTCAAGGAGAGTCAGCAGAGAATAGAATCGGCTTTCAGATCGTCGGGTTTCAAATGGCCCGGCAAGCAGGTTGTCATAAACATGGCACCGGCCGATATACGTAAGGAGGGTTCTGGTTATGATCTTCCTCTGGCAATTGGCATTCTTGCTGCCAACGGGAAGGTCAGGATTGAGGATCCTGATACATGGATTATGATAGGAGAGCTGTCGCTTGACGGTACCCTTCAGCCGGTTAAGGGAATACTTCCAATAGCCATAAGGGCACGTGATGAAGGATTCAGGGGGGTGATTGTTCCGGAAAAAAATGCCAGGGAAGCCGCTGTTGTAAAAGAACTTGAAGTTTATGGCATGGAAAATCTATCGGGAGTAATTGATTTTTTCAATGGTACCCGTAGCTTTAAACCTGTCAGGGTCGACCTGCTGGATATCTTCAACAGCGAGGCGAATAAGTACGAAATCGATTTCTCCGATGTGAGAGGGCAGGAAAATGTAAAGAGGGCCCTGGAGGTAGCAGCTGCTGGTAGTCATAATATCGTTATGATCGGTAGCCCGGGAGCCGGAAAGACCATGCTGGCTAAAAGGCTTCCTACTATTGTTCCCCCACTTACCCTGGATGAGGCGCTTGAGACTACCAAGATACACTCTGTGGCAGGCAAGATAGACAGCCATACAGCACTTATGATCAAGAGGCCATTCAGGTCGCCCCACCATACAATTTCTGATGTGGCACTTGTAGGTGGAGGTACTTTCCCACAGCCCGGTGAGATATCACTGGGACATAACGGAGTTCTTTTCCTTGATGAGCTGCCGGAATTTAAAAGGTCGGTTCTTGAAGTCATGCGTCAGCCGCTGGAAGACAGGGTAATAACCATCTCAAGGGCCAAGTCGACTGTGGATTATCCGGCAAGTTTCATGCTTGTGGCCAGCATGAACCCCTGCCCATGCGGTTTTCATAACCATCCGGAAAAGGAGTGTGTTTGTACCACGGGTATGGTACAGAAATACCTCAACAGGATATCAGGGCCTCTGCTCGACAGGATAGATATGCATATTGAGGTTGTTCCTGTTAATTATGACAAGCTTGCAGCTTTTGGAAAGGCAGAGCCTTCATCAGCAGTACGTGAAAGGGTTGTAAAGGCCAGGGAAGTACAATCGGAAAGATTTAAAGATGTAAAAGGGATATATACAAACTCGCAGATGACTCCGGCCATGCAAAGAAAATATTGTCATCTCGATGAAGCCGGCGGTAAGTTGTTGAAAACGGCTATGGAAATGAGAGGATTATCCGCCAGGGCTTATGATCGTATACTGAAAGTGGCAAGGACTATAGCCGACCTGGATGCATCGGAGAATATTAAAGCCGATCATTTGTCTGAAGCTATTAACTATCGGAATCTCGATAAGGAAGGCTGGGCAGGGTAGGATATAAGGTATAGGGTGTAAGGTGTAAGGTATAAGGCATAAGGTGTAGGGCGTAAGGAGTTTTATCCGCTCCGGATTTGCGTCTGCTTATGACCTTTGCGGTTTATAAATATTATTAGAAATAAAGTTTTGAATTACATATTGTTGGCTTGATTTTTGCTGTTAAAACATTAACACTAAAACTAATATCATGAAGAAGATATCCGTGATATTTCTCATTTCACTCGTGTTGTTTTCTTGTGAAAAAGTAAAGACTGACTCCCGATTAATTATCGAGAATACGAATATCCCATTGATAAGCAGGGTTATTATTGGCGGCGAAGTTTATATGGAATATTCATATAATAATGCAAATTTATTGACAGAAGAAAAAAGTAAATTTCATTATGTTAAGCAT
The DNA here is from genome assembly GCA_046706305.1 of Bacteroidales bacterium. Classification (GTDB taxonomy): domain Bacteria; phylum Bacteroidota; class Bacteroidia; order Bacteroidales; family VadinHA17; genus LD21. Next base: position 14,771 of record JBJKPQ010000033.1, on the reverse strand, counting down.
ACCTATAATGATATTAATCAATTGATAACATCTGACTATTATTGGGACACTCGCATTGCAAGCAGTAATAGTAGAGTACTTGAAGCAGCATTGAACAGGGAAGAATGGGTCAATCCTGAAAATACACCTAAAAGCATTTCCCATGTGTTTGAGTATGACATCAAGGGACATAAAATACAAAAATCATATATCCGTCCTGAAGACACTAATATCGATGTAGTGGAATTTCTTTATGAAGGTGAACGGGTAGTAAGGGCAACAGGCTACTATAATGGTTCAATATCAGGATATACGGATTATTCATATGATGTTGAAGGGAACGTAATCACGGCGAAAAGATATAATGTGTCATCAGAAGGAATTGCAGAGCTAAGTACAACTACAGAGTGTGAATACGATAATATGCATAATCCATACCGGTCATTTAAGCGATTAATAACCCCCGGTATTTATACAAACCCTAATAATATTACAAAAGAAACATACACTCTTAATTTTGACGTTGGCCCATCTATTGATAAAGTGCAGATTACAGAGAATTCCTATGAATATAATAGTATGGGATACCCTGTTAAAGTAAACGGGGAAACTGAATATGTGTATAAATAACCTCACACATGAAAATCCTGAGAATTGTCTTCTTAATCTTTATCATGATTTCCTGCGAGAAAGAAAGACATATTGATGCTGATTTACTGAAAACTAAATGGATATTATCCCATATTCAAGACACTAAAACAAATGTAGTAAAGTATTATCCGAGTGGTGAAACAAATAAAATATCAATAATATTTAGCGATTCATCGAACGAGATTGGATTTAGTGGAATTTGCAATGGCGGTGCAGGTAAATATATATATTCTGCTATCACCGGTGAGATTAAAGTTACCGACCTGACAACAACATTAATTGGTTGTAAGTATGTTGAATGGGAAACATATACGGTTCAAAACCTGTTATATGCATCAGGATATAAAATCGAGGGTGACGACCTTGTAATATTTTCGAATGGTACTTATAATCTGTATTTCACAAAAAACTAATATTATATGAATTCCGGTACCCTTAAATATGTATTGTTGACATTTTTTGTATTATTCACTAGTTGCCAAAAAGATAAGGAAACCATGCCGGGCCCGATAGTTGGCAAATGGGATTGGGTAAAATCAGTAAGTCCAATGACAGGACAGGAATCTAATCCTCAGACTGCCGGATGTTCAATAGTACTTGAATTTACGAGTGACGGTATTATGAAAGAGTTTAAGAATGACACACTTTCAGGTACCACCAGTTACAGTTTGGAAATCAACTCATCCGCACCAGACAGTAACTATTTAATTTATGGTTCGGGGCTTCGTACACAGGTTTATATAAGCACCGACAGTCTGATTTTAAATACTGCATATGTTGACGGACCTGTTTCCACATATATTCGAGTAAGGTAAAACGAATACTATCTGGTGCTATGGTTTTAGGAAACCATCTTGAATATCGATGTGCATATCCTGATTGCTTTATACATTTCGTTAGCGGGAAAACCGGAATTGCTGAGGAACCGGAAATTACCAGGCCTGGTTTCGATTCGCTTATAGCTTAAATATCACACCATTAATAATCATAATTGAGGCATGCTTCAACTCCGGACTGGGTTGCTCAAAAGTACCGGAATATGCAGTTGTTTAAAACTATGGAGGAGGTTCATTTGTTCTAACGTGGAATAATTATCAGGAAAACATAATTTATCCCAATCCTGCCACGGTGAAATTATTACTGGAAATCAAAGGTGACACAATAATTCAAAAGTGGCCATGTGATGAAAACTGGCAGATTGACCAGAACAATTACTATATACAAAAATTAACAAGGGAAAATTAATTCTTTTGAGCTTTTATGCTGCGACTACTTTTAAATTACATTTAGCTTAAGATTGTCTCACCAGGTCCGGGTTCCCAATTCCAAATTGGCGACAAAGGATCAAATACCACTAATTGCAGATTATCTTCATGGTTGACGATGCACTATGCCATTATTGTATAAATACCTTGACTTTGATCAAGTATATGTGTAACTTTGATTTGGCCTTCCTTTAGCCTACTCAGTTTAAATATCAACTTAAACCTATTGTCATGAAAAAGATCTTGTTGAATGGAATATCTCATTTAAGTAAATTGAGAAAACCTTCTGTTTTAACCGGAATGATTTTCTGTCTTCTTTTTACATGTAATACAGGTACCGTTTATGGTGTCCCAAGCTTTGCACGGCAGACAGGACTATCATGCAAGGCCTGCCATACAGTGTTTCCCGAATTAAATTACTTTGGCAGACAGTTTAAACTAAATGGCTACACAATGGTAACAACCGGTTCAATAACCCAGACTGAGCAAAGGAAATCGTCCAAAGAGCAGCGAACATCGCTCAATCTGTTAAAGACCGTACCGCTTGCTGCCATGTTTCAGACTGGTTATACAAATGTAGCCCGCACTGTGCCGGGGACTCAGAATGGTGACCTGGAGTTTCCGCAACAGCTCAGCCTGTTTTATGCAGGACAGATAACACCTCACCTGGGCGCTTTTGTCCAGCTTACACTTGATGACGGTTCGGGCACCTTCGGGATGGACAATACTGATATACGCTATTCAAATACCGGGAAAGGGAAAACACCTTTAATATACGGGATCACACTCAACAATAACCCCACAGTGCAGGATATCTGGAATTCAACACCGGCCTGGGGTTATCCCTATTCAGGTTCAGGTGTGGCTCCAACGCCCGATGCAGGAACTATGATTGAAAACCTTGGAGGAACGGTTGCAGGGTTGGGAGCCTATACACTTATCAACAACACCTTCTATCTCGAACTAACAGGTTATGGGACTGCACAAATGGGAGCAGCATTACCTCCCGACAACTCTGTTACAGGTGCACTTAAAGGCATTGCTCCCTACTGGAGGGTAGCGGTAGAGCATCAATGGACCAAATCGTACCTCGAGGCAGGTACTTACGGTATCGCCGCGCAGTTATATCCTTCAGGAATTACAGGTAGTACTGACAATTACACTGATATAGCCTTCGACCTTCAGTACAGATATCAGTTCACCAATTGTGAACTTATTCTGCATTCGTCTTTTATTAATGAAAAGCAAACCCTTAATGCCACATTTAATGATAGTGGAAGCGAAAACCTGACGAACCACCTTAATAAGTTCAGTTTGGATGCAAGCCTGTTCCTCAGGCAGCTTATGAACTTTACTCTTGCTTATTTTAATTATTCAGGAAACTCCGATAACCTTCTGTACGGATACAGGCTTCCTTCTCCAAACAGTAATGGTTTCATGGCTCAGGTAGATTTTCTTCCCTGGGAAAATACGAAAATTTCGGTGCAATACACTGCATATGGCAAATTCAACGGGTCGTCGGACAATTATGACGGGACTAACAGGAATGCCTCGAATAATAATACATTATATTTGCAGTTCTGGGTATTATTCTAATTGTATTATAAGTGCCGCCCTGCTGCAGAACAAAAAGTAAATGACGTTTGTTGGTTTGAAAATGGACTGCTAATTAATTTAAAAGTATTGGGAGTATCGTTATCACTTCCTGTATTAAATTCATTAACTATTAAATTACCAATATGAAAAGACATTTTTTAATATCCCTGTTCGCCGGATTAATATTCATTGCTCTTAATGTTTATGCCCGCTTTCCGGAAAAGGAAGTTTTTAAAAATACCCGCACCGTTGTCATCAGCCCAGAGGTGCAGACTACCAAATATCCCAAAGGTCAGACAATATATAACAAGTTATGTTTTAAATGCCACCAGCCTAATGGCATGGGCATACAGGGAGTTTTCCCTCCTCTCAGGGGATCTGATTATCTCAAGAAGGCCCCAAAAAGGAAATTGCTTGAACAGGTCCTTCATGGATCAACTGAAGGTCTTACGGTCAACGGCACCACTTATTCAACTCCAATGCCGGCACAGATTTCCAATATGGACGATGCACTGGAGGTAGTGAATTATGTACTCAATGCCTGGGGTAACAACTATGGAGTGGCCACTGCTGAGGACGGGAAAGGGCTTATTCCTGACAATAAGTAAATCTCAAATATTATTTTTATTGACAGGTGTACTTTTCTTTTTCACTCTCTCCCGGAAGGCAAGGATCAGTATAACGATAACTGTATAGATGAAAACGCATACATAGAAGAATACACTGGCCGAACCTGGTGATTCTATTTCAGCCCTGTTAACATGATTTATGCTCAGGATATAGGCCTCTATATTGGCGATCTGCGCTTGTGTCAGTGTGTAAGAATCTCCGTAGTCAAACATGGTCAGAGATGCCGGAGGTACAGTTTTTACTGATCCGTGCTGTATAAACCTGTCAATATTTTCAGCAAACTGAACCGGGGATTTGTTGAACAGGGTCCTGTTAACCGGATCAAGTGAGGGAACGCGTCCGAATTTCGATCCGTAGTTAATCTCTCCTTCAGAACCGTTTATCCCGTGGCATGTGGCACAGTTCACTGTATATAACTTGCGTCCCACTACCACATTGCCTATTATTGATGCAGCTTCACCCGGAGAACCCAGCTGATCGAGCTTTCTTTTAGTATCTTCTTCCTGTGCTATTCTGATACTATCGGGTGATAGTTTACCCGTAACAGGGGTTGCATTTGTAGAATCACTTGCTGCGGCGGGTTTATGTGGTGTATTAAGATACGCAACCAGGTTATTCAGCTGATCCTCTGTTAACATTGTATAATCCGGCATTATGGAGGTGGGGAAATGTGCTTTGGAGTTGGTGATCTGAACAATAAGCCAGGCCTTTGACCTGTTGTTCTCATATTCATTTGTAAGGTCAGGACTTACTTTACCGCCTTCCCCGCTGATCATATGACAGGCTATGCATCCGTAAGTGCTGAAGACTGTCTCTCCTTTGACTGCTGCAGGAGACAAAGCATAAGATACAGGACCACTGTGTGTCTTTTTCCCGGCTGCCTGAGGCATCATCTTTTCTTCACTGCCACTGCGGGCCCCGATAATTGTATATACAAGAACGAATGCAACAAACAAAGCACCTCCCGTCATCATACCCGATCTTTTCAGCGGACTGTGACTTCTGTTTTTGTCGAGGAATGGCACACTTATCAGGATTACGACAATAAGAAACGGTATGAAAACTGTACCGATAACCTCAAATGGCCCCCGGAACACCTTAAGGAGCTGGTACAAAAAGAGAAAATTCCATTCAGGTGTGGGTTGAAATGCAGAATCTGACGGATCAGCAGGTCCGCTGAAAGGAGCAGGATGAAAAGCTGATAACCATACTATAAATACAAAAATAAAACCGCTGACTATCAGGTCCAAAGCAACCTGGTCGGGCCAGAATTCACCAGTTTTTTTCCTCTTTGATTCATTCCACGGTCCAACGCTTCCTGTTTGCCTGAAGGATAAGAGGTGGAACACAATAACAACCATGGCAAGAGCAGGAACAAGTACCGTATGTATGGTAAAGAATCTTGACAGGGTGAGCTGGCCCATTGAATCGCCTCCTCTCAGGAATTTCTCCAGGAATCCTCCGATAAGCGGTACTGTGCCTGCAATGCTTGTTCCTACTTCTGAGGCCCAGAAGCCTTTTTCATCCCAGGGGAGAGCAGCACCGGTGAAGATAAGTACTGCCACAAGGAAAAGCAGGATTACACCAATAAGCCATGTCAGCTCACCGGGTTTCTTGTATGCTCCCCATATAAAGACCCTGATCATATGCAAAGCCACCAATATGGCCATAATATTGGCACCCCAGTAATGTATTCCGTGTATCAGCCATCCATAGGAAACATTGATCCTTAAATAGCTGAGACTTTCATAAGCATGGTCGACTGTTGGCACATAGTAGAAAAGCTGCCATATGCCTGTTAGCACCTGCAGACTGAAAACAAAAAGAGTCGCACTTCCCAGTGTGTAGAAAAAGCTAGCGCCACCTGGTATTTTCTCATCAAAGACTCCCTGTATCATACTTACAAGGGGGAGCCTTTGGTTTAACCACTTTCCGGTTTTTTGAGCCATGACTATATCAGTCAATTATTATCTTATCAGGAATACCTGCTTCAAATTTTTCATAATCCACATATAAGCTTTCATCCTTTATCTCAGTAGGCAGCTCATCAAGTCCTCTCGGTGCCGGACCCGATACCACCTTGCCTTCAATGGTGAAAACGCTGTTATGGCAAGGACATACAAAAAGCTTCTTTTCATCATCCCAGTTATACCTGCATCCAAGATGCGGACAGACAGGAGAAAAGACCCTGACATCGTTGGCCGACTTCTTAACTATCCATACCTGTTCCGGCTCGCGGGTAGTTACAAAAGCATCCTGTTCGGTTTTTGAAAAACTCATCCTCGTAGGCTGTAATATCGGCTTAAAGGAGTTTTGTATATTGCTTAAGGGTCCAAGCTTATTAAAAGCCCTTTTAGCAAGGCTCTTTGAACCTGAAACAATTGACTTGACAAGCGGATATCCAATCATTATAGCCAGAAAGGAACCGATAACAGCAACTACTGATCTGAAAAAAGAACGTCTGGATATTCCTTTGTCTTTATTGGTTTTCTTACCCATCAGTTATACTTTCTATTAGGATCTAAATGTAAATTAGGCTGGTTCCGTTTATAAAGTTAAAAAAATAAAATAAAAATGAGCCTTTTTGGAGTAACAATCATTCTGAGATCAACCGGCTATAAAATCTCTTATACTCCTGAAGTTTCAAAATGGATTATTATTAAGCAGAAAAACCAGAGTTGATGAGCAATTTGATCCGGAAATTTCCAGGCCTAATTTCTATTTATCTAAAAGACTAATTATCAAATTTATATAATGATAATTGTTGCATGCTTCTACTCCGGACTAAGGTGCTCAGCGTTATCGGAATTTGCAATACGATAATATTCTTATTGAATCCTAAACTTTAATCAGTATATTGTTAGGCGGTACTCGTTCATTATCCGGAACTGTTTTTGGTTATCCAGTTGACATACTGCACTTAACCAATTAGAAATCTATGTTTTAATTATTCTGATTTCATCTCTTATGAAATCATTTTAGAACTATTTCTTAATTAATTGTAAAAATGAAACTTAACAGGAATGATCCGGAAACAATTTTAAACTCCCTTGCCGGGGCGCTTATAACAACGGATATACATGGAATTATAACCATGTTAAATCGCGGAGCCGAAGACCTGACCGGCTACAAGGAAGGGGAATTACTGGGAAAATCTGTCGGAGGTGTATTCCAGATAATTGATCTGCCCACAGCATCGGGATATGGAAATATAGTTGAATTTGTCATAAATAAAGGAAAGGTTACCTGGCAGGTTGGCGATGCAAAACTTATAACAGGAAGCGGTAAGGAAATGTATGTGTCAGGTAGTGCTGCTCCTGTTTTTGATTCAGGAGGCAATACAAGCGGTGTGGTAATGATTATTAACGATCCGGCTGACAGCAGTAAGGCAGAAGAGCAGTTCCAAGAGAGTGAAAGACGTTTTCGCAGTCTTTATGAAAACGCTACTCTGGGTATGTACCGTACAACACCTGACGGACGAATATTGCTTGCCAATCCTGCCCTTGTAAATATGCTGGGATACTCTTCATTTAAAGAATTAAAAAAGCGTTCCCTGGAAAAGGAGGGATATGAACCTGATTACAAAAGGGAGGATTTCAAAAAACTCATGGAACGAAACGGTGAGGTAATTGGGTTTGAATCGGCCTGGACGAGGATGGACGGCACATCCATTTTCATAAGAGAAAGCGCGAAAGCCATTAAGGATGAGGCTGGCAATACTATTTGCTACGAAGGCACCGTGGAAGATATCACTGAGCGTAAAAAGGCGGAAGAGAAACTAAAAATAAGCGAAAAAACTTTAAGGCTATTTGTTGAGTTTGCCCCTGCTGCCATTGCAATGTTCGACAGGAACATGAACTATATAGCTGCCAGCCACCGCTATATTACCGATTACCGGTTACGCGATGAAAATATAATTGGTCGTTCACATTATGAAATCTTTCCGGAAATGCCGGAAAGATGGAAAGAGATTCACAGGAGGTGCCTGGAAGGTGCTGTGGATCACGATGAGGAAGACCCTTTCCCCAGGGAAGATGGAACTGTGGACTGGGTACGTTGGGAAATATATCCATGGTATGAAAAGCCTGATGAAGTAGGAGGTTTACTCCTGTTCTCCGAAGTAATTACTGAGCGTAAGCTGGCAGGAGAAAAACTTCGTGCCAGTGAAGCCCGCTTTTCTTCCATTTTTAAATTCAGTCCTGTGGCAATAGGCATTTCACGTGTAAAGGACCAGATGATTATTAATGTTAATGCCTCTTTCTGTAATTTTTACGGGTTCACCGCTGAAGAAGCCATAGGTCATACAACTGAGGAATTAGGGATCTGGAAAAATATTGAGGAACGACATCATTTTGTGGAACTATTAACAAGAGAGGGACACATAAGTGGCTTGGAAGCAACCTCCCGTCTTAGATCCGGCGCAGAACGACAGGTCCTTGTCTGGGGCGAACTTCTTGACATAAATGATGAACCCTGTATGATGGCACAGGTCGTCGATATCACAGAACGTAAACAGGCTGAGCTTGCCTTGCGCTCAAGCGAGGAGAAATACCGTACCCTGACAGAAAGTTTTGAGTCTGTTATAATTACAGTTGATGCTGACGGTATAATTCATTATGCCAACCAAACAGCCGCCAAAGCATTTGATGTAACACCTGAAATGCTGACAGGTAGAAATATGTACGATCTTTTCCCCGGGAAGATGGCTGAGCACCAGATGACAAACATACGAAAAGTGATATCCGGCCATAAGGGGATGGTTAATGAAGCCCAGACAATGGTCAGGGGTGAAATGTTATGGTACCGTACCAGTATTCAGCCTCTTGCTGATGTAACAGGTGAAGTACACCTTGCTCTTGTAAATGCTGTTGACATATCTGAAATAAAGGAAGCTGAAAAGAAGCTGATAACAGCAAAAGAAAAAGCCGAAGAAAACGACAGACTGAAATCAGCCTTCCTCACCAATGTGAGTCATGAAATTCGAACTCCCATGAATGGTATACTGGGTTTTACCGAATTACTGGAAACACCTGATCTGCCGGAGGATGCAAGGGCGGAGTATATAGACATTATTAAGCAGAGTGGAGACAGGATGCTCAATACAATCAACGACCTGATTGAAATATCCAGCATCGAAACCGGAGTGGTTGCCGTGATGGAGGGGGCAACAAATGTGAATGAACTGCTGTATTCCCTGTTTAATTTTTTTGAGTTGCAGTCTGAACAGAAAGGCCTCCAATTATACTGTAATACATCTCTGCCGGACGAAAAGGCAATAATTATCACAGACAAAAATAAACTGGACAGTATCCTAACCAACCTGATCCGCAATGCTATAAAATTCACACAGAAAGGTTCTGTGGAGTTCGGATACAAACCTAAAAGCAGAGAACTGGAATTTTATGTCAGCGATACTGGCGGAGGCATTCCGGCTGACAGGATTAGTGCTGTTTTCGAACGGTTTGTACAGGGTGATATAAGAATAACACGACCTTATGAAGGATCGGGACTCGGATTATCAATCACAAAAGCCTATGTTGAAATGCTGGGCGGGTCAATCCATGTTGAGTCAAAGGAAAAGGAAGGGTCAGTGTTCCGGTTTACTATTCCATGGAAACCAAAAGAAGGTGAGAAGAGTACAAAAATATCAGAAGATAAGACAAGGCGTGACAATCTGTTGGAAAACAGCACTATCCTGGTGGTTGAAGATGATGATGTAAGTTTTATTTACCTGGCAAGAGTCCTTGAACGAACCGGAAGTCAGATACTAAGAGCGGATTCAGGGCAGGAAGCTATTAAACTTTGCCGGACAAATAGTAATATCGATATTGTACTTATGGATATTAAAATGCCCGGTATGGACGGATATGAAGCTACCGGGAAAATTAGAGAATTTAATAAGGAGCTTATAATTATTGCACAGACTGCCAATGCATTTAAAGATGAGCATGAAAGAGCCCTTGCCGCAGGGTGCAATGATTATATTGCAAAACCATATGACCCTAAAGCGTTGCTGGAAGTCCTTACCAGGAACATATAATTTTAATGTAAATATTTTTAGTATTGCCCGCATAGCGCGGGTTGCAAACCGTCGCTATGCAGGCAATTGTGACAGCGGTTGCAAATTGGTTACAAAGTGGAAGCTATTTTTTGAAAATGGATCATCTTTACCGGATTAAAAACTACTCTGATTAATATCACAGTGTTTGTTCTGTCCGTGCTATTATGTCGTCCTGAGTATCGGGAGAAAGGGTTGTGAAGAAAGCTGAGTAGCCGGCGACTCTTACAATAAGGTCGCGGTATTCAGCCGGATTCTTTTTGGCTGCGATCAGAGTCTCCCGCGAAACAATATTATACTGAACATGCCAGCCTTTGAGTGTATCGAAGAAGGTTCTTATTATACTTATCAGTTTCTGTTTTTGAGTATCACCGGAAAGGGATGAAGGTGACAGTTTCTGGTTCAGGAGAACACCACCGAGAATTTTATTAGCCGGCAGCTTGGAAACGGATTTAAAAACAGCCGTAGGACCCAGTGTGTCTGTACCGGAGGTCGGTGAGCTGCCTTCAGCAAGCGGAGTATAGGCTTTCCTGCCGTCTGGTGTTGCCGGCACAACAGAGCCTGACGGCACATTAGCAGAGATACTTGATGTTCCTGCATAATAACTGCAGCCAACAGGTCCCTTCCCGTGCCTTGTTGTATGATATTGCGGCAGTTCTTCGATATAAGAGTTATATGCATCCCTCAGTAAAGTATCAACATAGTCGTTATCATTCCCGTATTTCGGAGCATGGTTCAAAAGAATCTGCCTTATCCTTTCTCCTTCTTTACCATTAAAGTTATTCCTGAGGTTTTCCATAAGGGTCTCTTTGCTGATAACCTTTTCTTCAAAAACGAGTTTCTTTATTGCTGCCAGCGAATTGCCCAGGTTAGCTATTCCCACCTGCAGGCCGGAAATAAAATCATAGACAGAGCCTCCATCCTTGATCGTTTTTCCTCTCGGTATGCAATCATCGACAAATGCCGAACAGAGAATATCCGGAACAAGCTCGCCAATGGCGGTATCTACAGCAGTATCAATCTCAATGCTGGCCCTTGTAAAGAACCTGACCTGTTCCTTCCATGCATTCATAACATCGTCGAAGCATTTAAAATCTTCAAAACGTCCGGTACCAGGATGAAAGGTCTTTCCCGATTCCGAATCGTATCCGTCATTTAGTGATATAAGCAGGACTCTTGCAAAATTCAGGAAACTCATACCCGTACATCTGTATCCCCATTTCCCGGGTACGGCGATCTCAATACATCCGATTGCTGAATAGTTAAACGCATCATCGTGCTTTATCCCCAGTTCAAGTAAGGAAGGTATTACGATCTCATCATTATTGAACGCCGGCATGCCGAAACCCTTACCGATTACATTTACACATTCATCCAGGAACCGATTGTCAATATTCCTGTGAAACCTTATAGACAGGTTGGGTTGTGTCAGTCTCATCCTTCCCACCGAATCGAGAATAAGGTAACTTAATTCATTAACGGCATCTTTTCCTTCAGTGGTTTGTCCGCCAATTGTAACATTCTGGTAGAGTGGTCCGCCGGCAGAGTACCTGGTATGTGACCATGACCGTATCTTGTTTATTGATAATAGTTTGATCCAGGTGTTTTCGAGCAGCTCGAGGGCAAAAGAACGGCTTATTTTCCCGGTGCTGATATCTTTTTCATAATATTTATAAAGATACTGGTCCATCCTTCCCAGCGAAACAGAATGACCGTTACTTTCAATCTGGAGTACAAGCTGGACAAACCATGTAAGATGAAGGGCTTCATAGAAAGTCTTCGGAGGGTTTCCGGATATATTATTGCAGATAATGCTTATTTCCTGTAACTCAGACCTGCGGGTACTATCCTTTTCCTTTTCTGCCAGCCGGGCCGAGAGCCCGGCATATCTTTTTATAAAGGTACGGAATGCTTTCAGGCTTATCTCCAATGCCGTGTAGAAATCACTTTTTGCTTTGTTTTCCGGGTTGTTCTCATCTGGTAAATTACGGTAGGATGTAACAAGCCTGAGGTAGCCGTTAAGTCCTTGTTGGAGTATTTTTTCAAAGTTAACAGCTATATGGGCATCACCTGATGTCAGGTTGCCTTCAGCCCTTATTATTGCGGCTTCATGTATATCCCTGTTCTGAGCAGTCATTAAGGTATATCCCCTTTCCAACAGAGTCTTCCCCTCCCAGCGGCTACAAATTTCCTTAAGCTCAGTCTTCTGGTTTTCCGTAATATAAAAGGCATCACCGGGCCTTTTGTCGAATTCATCAAGCTCATCCAGTATCCAGGATGTTACATATTCGGGAAAAACAGGGGCAGCCCTCATCTTTGATGACTGGTTGCCGACAATTAGTTCTCCATCGTTTATGAAGATTGTCATCTCTTCAAGGGTCTTCTTCAATGCCAGGGCTCTTTTTATTATAACAGGAGAGTTATCATACCCGGAATAGATGTCTGTATAGAATCCGGCTCTCTCTGTGCAGATTGCAGGCTTTGCAGACAATACCTGTTCCCTCAGTTTAAATATCCTGGCTGACAGTTCTCCAGTAGCGACAGAGTTATTCATGTATTAAATAATTTTAACTTTAAACCCTTTGTTTTCGGCATATCTGGCAGCGGGTAATATCTCTTCCGCTGTTACATTTTTGTATTTCCTGAATGCATAGTCTTTTCCCATCATCAGGTATTTTTCCTTTGCAAGAGAGTGATAAGGGATAAAATGAATTTCTCCCGCATTTTTAAGTGAAGAAGAGAAGTCAATGATTGATTCCATTTCGTGTGCAGTCATATTAAATCCCGGAATAACAGGTATCCTGATAATAAAATATTTTGCTTTCTCATTAATTTTTTTGAAGTTTTCCGTAACAAGAGAAAGATCACCGCCTGTAAATTGCCTGAATTTACCGGCATCAGTATGTTTCAGGTCTGCAAGAAAGACATCTGTATAACCGGTATAGGGTTCAATTTTTTCCCAGGGGACATGAAGTGAAGTCTCTACGGCAATATGTATGTTTTTACTTTTTAACCTTTTAAAAAGTTCTCCAAGGTCACTATTCTGCATGAAAGGCTCACCTCCTGAGAGTGTTACTCCTCCTTCTGCGGTACGATAAAATGGCAGATCCTTTTCGGTTTCCTCAATCAGCGCCTGAACACTGATTTCTTCGCCAGCAACATTTATTGCTTTTGAAGGGCAGAGGTCCCGGTAAAGGCCCGGCATGAAAGGTTTCTCCCTGTTTACAATGATTGATCCATTACTTTTCGTAAAGACTCCGTCACCGGTAAGAGTGCAATCCCCAAACTGCATGCATAACCTTTCATCGAACATCAGAGAAGGGGAGGGATCAATGCCTTCAGGATTGCTGCACCATTGGCATTTTAGAGTACATCCCTTAAAAAATATATTGGTCCGGATGCCTTCCCCGTCGTGCAATGAGAATCGTTGAATGTTGAAAATACTTAGCATGCCAACCTGATTGTAAACGATAAAACCTTAAAGGTTAACTACTTTATTTTTCGAAAGATAAATATAAAATCCGTATTATCTCCGGAATATTGGAATTGTCATATTAGGGGTATACCTTACAGGGTATACCTTCCAAAGTATACTTTTTAAAGCTATTTTTCAAGGTGTCCCCGGGTTGTTTTTCGCATATCCGGAATAAATTTCATATATTAATATTTTTATTGTATTCCTGAACTGTATTGTAGTCACATATTTCAATATTCATATTTAATAATTTGAAAATGAAGAAAATATCATTATTGGGAACTGGTCTTATCGGCACTTTTTATACAATGTCATTATTAGGGCAACGCCGGAAAGATATGATACAACATGTATGTTCAATCCCGGAGGAATCGGCAAAGGAATTCGCTCAGAAATGGGGTATCCCGAGATATACCGGTGACATGAAGACTGCAATAGAGGACCCGGATACGGACATAGTAATTGTTGCCTTACCAAATTATCTTCACAAGAAAGCCATACTGATGGCCTGCGAGGCAGGTAAGAGTGTTTTATGTACTAAACCCCTGGCGATGAATTCAGCAGAGGCGGAAGAGATACTTAATGCGGTTGAGAAAGCCGGCGTTTTTCATGGCTACCTTGAAGACCTGGTATATACGCCAAAGACACTGAAAGCTATAGATATGGTAAAAAATGGCTCCTGCGGGAGGATATTGTGGACCAGGTCGCGAGAAGCACACTCAGGCCCCCACAGTGCATGGTTCTGGGATAAAAAGCAGTCGGGAGGGGGTGCCCTGGTAGACATGGGGTGTCATTGCATAGAGATTGGCAGGAGTTTTATCGGGAAAGATGTCAGACCAGTTGAGGTGATGTGCTGGGCAGATACTCAGGTAAAACCAATAGAAGCGGAAGATCATGCAATTGCGCTGGTAAAATATGAATCAGGAGCAATATCGCAGGTTGAGGTCAGCTGGAATTTCAGGGGAGGGATGGATCTGAGAGACGAGGTATCGGGGACAGAAGGCACTATCAGACTCGATCACTGGCTCAGGACCGGTTTTGAGGTGTATACTTCGGGGAGCACAGGTAATTATGTTTCTGAAAAGACGGAGACAGACTCAGGTTGGTTGTTCCCGGT
>JBJKPQ010000032.1:0-7512 GCA_046706305.1 Bacteroidales bacterium | reverse complement strand
ACAACCTCTATATTAACCCTGTCGCCAAGGGTATATACTTTACCTGTTGACCTTCCTCTCAGGCAATAACAATCTTCATCATACTCGTAATAATCATCATCCAGTTCCCTTATTGAAATCATACCCTCGCACTGGTTCTCAATGATCTCCACGTATATGCCCCATTCTGTAACGCCTGAAATTATACCTTCAAATTCCTGTCCGGTCTTATCGCTCATGTATTCAACCTGCTTGTATTTTACCGATGCACGTTCGGCTTCAGATGCCAGCCGCTCCATCTTTGATGAATGATCGCAGAGCTTTTGTATTTTTTCTTTCTTTCCGGGTGTTTCCTCTGCCAGGTAAGATGTAAGAAGCCTGTGAACCATCATGTCGGGATACCTTCTGATAGGTGAGGTGAAATGAGTATAATACCTGAAAGACAACCCGTAGTGACCAATGTTATCTGTTGAATATACAGCCTTGGCCATAGATCTCAGGGCAAGAGTCTCAATAATGTTTTGTTCTTTTTTACCCTCCACATCCTTAAGCAGTTTGTTCATAGCCTTTGGCAGAGAGGTCTTATCATCATCCGGAAGCTTATATCCGAACCTTGTAATGAAATGACTGAAATTGCTTATTTTCTCGGGATCGGGCCTGTCGTGAATCCTGTAGACAAAAGTCTTACCTTTAATTTTCTTACCCACATACTCTGCCACCTTCTTATTGGCCAGGAGCATGAATTCCTCAATGAGTTCATTGGCCGTGCCCATCTGCCGGAACTTAATTGCCAACGGTTTCCCTTTTTCATCAAGTTCAAAACTTACCTCCACCTTTTCAAATGAAAATGCCCCTGCTGCAAAACGTTTCTTACGTAGATGCTGTGCCATCCTGTGGAGCACCGCTACCTGCTCTTTCATATCTCCTTCACCTGTATCAATAACCATTTGCGCTTCGGAATAAGAAAACCTCTTATCGGAATTGATTATTGTTCTTCCAAACCATTCGGAGACCACCTCCGATTTGTCATTAAGTTCAAACACTGCAGAATATGTCAGCTTATCCTCCGACGGGTTAAGCGAACATATATGATTGGACAATCTCTCGGGCAACATTGGCACAACCCTGTCGACAAGATAAACGGAAGTGGCACGTTGTTTAGCCTCCTCCTCAAGAAGGGAATCCTCCTTTACATAGTGAGTCACATCGGCTATATGTACTCCTACTTCCCAGTTGCCGTTATCAAGTTCCCTGAGGGAGAGAGCATCATCAAAGTCGCGGGCATCGGCAGGGTCAATTGTAAAGGTAGGTACATCCCTGAAGTCTCTTCTTGCCCTTATATCTTCTTCAGTAATAACTGCCGGTATTTTCTCAGCATCATGCTCCACCTCATCGGTAAAAGCATAAGGAAGTTCAAATTCAGCAAGTATTGCATGCATTTCAGTCTCATGAACACCCGGTTCACCAAGCACATCAATAATTTCTGCCACAGGGTTTTTAGACTTAGGATCCCAGTCGATGACCCTTGCAACAGCTTTTTCACCCTGCCTGGCACCGTTAATTTTGGATGTAGGGATGAAAAGGTCAAAAGGCATGTTTTTGTTGTCGGGTATCAGGAAGGCAAAATTAGGCATCACTTCAACGGTACCCACAAAAGTCGTTCTCCATCTTTCAATTATCTCAACAACTTCCCCCTCCGGCCTTGAACCTTTTTTCCTGGCAAAAAGTCTCACCTTAACCTTGTCGCCATGAAGTGCTGTTTTAAGGTTGCGGGCAGTAACGAAAACATCCTCATCCATATCCGCGGAGGTAATGAAACCATATCCCATTCTCGTCATGTCTACAGTACCCGTAATAAGACCCCTGGTCTGTTTAATTGTGTATTTACCCCTGTAAACCTCCTTTGCACGCCCCTGCTTCATCAGGTCTCTTAAAATATCGTTCACCATAAGCTTTACAGAAGGATCTGTTATGCCGAGCTTTTTGGATATCTGCCTGTAATTAAAGCCCTGTCCGGATGATCGTGATAATACTTCGAGAATATTCTCTGTTAGTTTTTCTTTCGAAATGCCTGTGTTTTTTTTATGCTTTCCCTTCCTGCTCATACAACTGTTTTTGCGAAGGTACGAAAAGGTAGCGCAAATTTTAATACATTTGATTTATAATTGGATAACATGACAGATTTAAAAACAGTTCTTGCACACTCTCCATCAGTTGTTACAAGGAAAACCGGGAACGAATATGTTCTTGTCCCGGTATCAAATAATATTGCCGATATGGACAGTGTATTTACTCTTAATGAAACAGGAGCATTCATCTGGGAAATGATCGACGGAAAAAGAAAATTAGAGGATATCGTGAAAGCCCTGACTACAGAATATGAAACAGACGAAGCAACTGCTACCCGTGATATACTTGAATTCATTGAGACCATGCACAAGTACCTTGTGATTGGCCTCAATAACTGACATGTCAGAACAGCATTAAGGTGCAACATTACGGGTAAAAAAATTAAACAGGCCATCACGAATCAAATCATATAAATGCAGAATCTGAACATTAATATTGCAGGATACCGGATATGTTTCCAGACGGCAGAGAAGGGTCCTGACCTTAACCTGTCAGAACGTTTCAGAAGGAATGTCTGTGCCCCTTGCGCATCGGATGTTACGATTACGGTACATAATGGTTTGATAAAACCCCCAAAAACAGCACAAAGAGTTTTCCATGCTCCTTTTGTTGAGGAAATTAATGGCATCCAGTTACGTCATAAAGCTAATTTCTGGAGTATTTGGAAATACAGGAATGATCTTTACATTCTTACCGTTTTCCCTCTGCTGCCCACTGAGAAAAATGCAGTCCTCAGGTTTTCTCTAGAAAGCAGGAACTGGGATCTCTGGATCGAAGGCTCCAATAAAGAAATTGATCCCTTTGAATACCCTCTCGATGGACTCATTCTGTATTACCTGACAGTAATCCATGGAGATATCCTTATCCATGCTTCAGGTGTAAATCATTCGGGTTACGGCTATCTTTTCAGTGGTGTGTCGGGTAAAGGCAAATCAACAATTGCTTCCTTGTGGGAAGCAAAAGGTGCCATGGTAATTCATGATGACAGACTGATCATAAGGAAAAAAAAACGGGGCTATATGATGTATAATACTCCCGTGTATAATAATGACACCCCCCGCGAATCGTTACTCAGCCGTGTTTTTATTATTGAACACGGACCTGAGAACCTCATTAATCCTTTGCGGGGAGCACTGGCAGTCAGCATTATAATGTCTAACTGTATACAGCACAACTGGGACCATGATATTGTGGCTGGATTACTGGAATCGGTTACCGGTCTGTGTAATTCAATCCCTGTCGCACGACTTTCCTTTAAACCGGATAAACATATTGTCGATCTCATAATCAAAGATGAACAGCGGAAGGCACATTAATATTATGAAGGACCTAAGCCTTACACTCCTGGCAGAAGGAAAAACAATAAGGATAAAAGCTCATGGGTACAGCATGTATCCCAGCATCAAACCCGGTTCCCTTATTATCATTGAACCTTTAAGGATAAAAGGCCCCCCGGTTCCGGGCGAGATAATAGCCATACAAAGAGAAAGCGGACTGATAGTTCACAGGCTCATTCGTATTAACTGGAAAGAAGGGATTCCTTTATATATTGCCAGGGGCGACAGCAATGCATATCCCGATATTCCTGTAAAACTAAGCATGATAGCCGGCAGGGTTACGGGTGC
This sequence comes from Bacteroidales bacterium, assembly GCA_046706305.1. Lineage (GTDB taxonomy): Bacteria > Bacteroidota > Bacteroidia > Bacteroidales > VadinHA17 > LD21. Next base: position 3,778 of record JBJKPQ010000032.1, on the reverse strand, counting down.
CGAAACAACAGGTGAAAACCCTGAGAAAGCTGATGTCAGGGTAAATCTGAAACCAAATTACTTCCTGAACAGGCTCAGGGTTATTGGCCTGATGATAAAAAAGAAGTTGTTACAGAGATAAGTGAAAGCCGGAATGAAAGAGAAAATAAAGCTATTCAGGGAATCGATCAGCCTGGTATGGAGAAGTGCTCCGGGATGGGCCCTGGCCAATACCATCATGTCGGTGATCAGAAGTGTCTTCCCTCTTTTGCTGATATGGCTTATTAAACTGGTTATTGACGACATCACCATTGCTGCCAAAAACGGACCGGGGACAACTCTGAACATGGTATTAATTCCGGTAATGGCCCTAGCTCTTGTATGGTTTCTCGATGAAGTATCGTCCGACTTCAGCAATTATGTGAGAAAGAAACAATCGCTGAAACTTGAAGTTTACATGTACGGCCTTCTGCATGAAAAATCCATAAGGCTCGATCTCATTAACTTTGAACAACCCGAATATTACGACTGCCTCACCAGGGCCTCGCGTGAAGCCCCGTGGAGACCTAACAGTATCCTGAACAACATTGTATCGATGGTGCGGGGTTTGCTGTCGCTGTTACTGATGGCCGGTGTAATATTCACATTCCGCTGGTGGCTGGCAATAATACTGATAGTTGCAAATATACCTGGAGTCTGGCTCCGCCTTCATTATGCCGGGGTACTGTATAATTTCCGAAGGGAACAGACACCTGAAGCCAGGAAATCAGCTTATTTTAACTGGCTCCTCACAGGTGACAGGCCATCAAGGGAACTGAGACTTTTCGGGTTGGGTGAATATTTTCGTACCCTCTTCCGAAAATCATTCCTTAAACAAAAAGAACAGGAGGTTGAAATAGTAAGGAAGAGAACAATGATAGGGCTTGTATCAAACCTGTTCAAGGCCGGGGCACTGCTGGTGACCCTCTTTTATATTTCAGATGCCACCATAAACGGGAAAATATCATATGGCCAGCTGGCAATGTACCTGGTGGCATTCAGACAGGGTATGGTTTATATCAAGGACCTTTTTGTCTCAATGGCTGCCCTGTATGAAGACAGCCTCTTTATTGGCGATACCTTTGAGTTCCTTAACCTGAAGGAGAGGATAAAGGCAATAGAACCTGTAAAAAAGATCTCTGCATTCGACAGAAGTATTATTGTTAAAAGTATTTCATTTACATACCCCGGCAACGACTTTAACAGTATCAAAGACGTCACTCTTGAAATTAAAAAAGGTGAAATACTGGCAATAGTAGGTCCTAATGGCGCCGGGAAAAGTACACTGGCAAGGTTGCTTTGCAGGCTTTATGATCCTGATAAGGGCCTGATAGAAACCGATGGAACAGACATTAAACACTTTGATCCCGGGGAGTATCGTAAAATGTTCTCTGTAATATTCCAGGATTTTATGCTGTATAACCTTCCTGTCGGGGAAAACATAAGATTAGGAGATATCGATAACCCCGATCCTTCTTCAAGGATCAGGCAGGCTGCTGCCTCAACAGGTATACATACTCTTATAGAAGACTTTCCTAAAGGATATGACACAGTTATAGGAAATCTTTTTGACGACAGCCGTGAACTAAGCTGGGGGGAGTGGCAGAAAATAGCCCTGTCGCGGGCCCTGTTCCGCGATGCTCCCGTACTCATCCTGGATGAGCCTTCCAGCGCTCTCGATGCCGCGACTGAATATGATATCTTCAGGCGATTCAGAGAAATAACAAAAGGAAGAACTTCTGTCCTGATAAGTCACCGGTTTACAAATGTAAGCCTGGCCGACAGGATAATAGTTCTTGACAAAGGCTCTGTAACTGAAACAGGAACACATACAGAACTGATGGAGAAAGGCGGGACCTACGCATCCATGTATTTAAAACAAACAGGCAGGTTCAATTCATGAATAAACCCGGTAAAATCAGTAATGAGGAACTGCTGCTTCTGGAACTGTGCAGGCTCGAGTTTGATGATAGCAGAAAAGCCAGGCTTGATACCCTTGCCGGACAGGCAGGCGACTGGAAATACTTTTCGGAACTTGCAATAATGCATGGCGTCTCAGCTCTGGCATTTTATAATCTTGAAAATAACAAGCTGCTGAGATTTGTCCCTGCAGAAATTTGTCATACCCTGAAGGCAACAATGCTTAAAAGCATCAGCAGAAATGTATTTCTTACCGAATCTGTAACTGACGTTCTTGGATTGCTGAATAAGAAGAATATTAAAACGGTCCTGTTAAAGGGCATGGCCCTGGAAAAGACCATATACGGCAACAGGGGACTCCGTCAGATGAATGACATTGATATCCTTGTGGAAAGAAACAAATGCCTTCAGGCAAGGAAAATACTTACCGGGAATGGATTTGTATCCCTGCCTGTCAAATCTCTTTTCCACAGTTTAATACTCGACAGGATCGGCAAACATCTGCCGTCACTTATTAAGAACGGAGCTTCTGTGGAAATTCATCACGAGTTATTTACAGACAGGCTGCATACACTTACTGAAAAAGTCATAAAAGAAAGTCAGAGCATAACAATAAACGGGGAAAAAGCTTCGGTCCCCTCTCCCCGGATGTTTTTTCTCTACCTGGTCCGGCACCTGGAGAAACATGAAACAAATGGTGAGTCACAACTGCGCCTGTATACGGACCTGGTCGTGTTGATGGAGAAACATTATGAAGAAATTATCAATCCCGGCCTCCTTTCGCTTGCTGCCGGGGCCGGAATGGAAAAGACACTAGCAGGTTATTTTCATTTACTCAGGGAATTCTGGTCGTTGCATTTCCCCGACTGGCTGAATAACTTTATAAATGAGAGGAATATTTCCGGTATATCAGGGAAATTCCTGTTTTTTCTTCGTAGTCCAAAAAATGAACCGGCTGACAGGCATGGTGTCTATCGACAGGTGGTTAGTGAAATACCAGGTTTGCACAGAAAGATAATATTTGTTTTGGGAGATGTCTTCCCATCACTTTCATTCATGAAAAAACGCTATAAATGTTCCCGGAAAATAAATGGGATTTTATATTATCCTCACAGACTCGGTAAACTGTGGTGGCTGATTCATTAATAATTTTATAATGCCGCTAATGATGTGAGGGACCCCTCAGTCTAAATTTATTGCAGATATCTATTTTATCCCGGCTAATTTTTTTAGAAATCGTATCACCCTCTTCACCAGGCGATAAACCCGCCTGCTATTAGCTGTTTTGTATAATTAAATCTAAATTTTTTTGATCATTCCTGAAAATTGTTTATTTTTATTGTAGATGTGAGACTGTTTGAATAAAAATACAATATCTAATGACAAGGTTTCGTAGAGAGACAGTGAAATCCCGTATACTCAGGTTAGCAGGACTAAAAGGTACAGGTACACCTGCAGAACTGGCTTTAAAGCTGGAAATCAGTGAGAGAAGTGTTAAGCGCATAGTAAAAGAGATAAGGGAGGATGGAATTTATATAAGGTACAACAGCACCAGGGAGTCGTATGTTATTGAAGAAAAAGATTAAAAACATGCTGTAAAACATATAATACTGCCATTGTTCTGGCCCTGTCGTTTAATAAAATTGCATATAGAAAAGTTAATGCTGTTGGTAAATTTGCAGGGTTTTAATTTCACATATTAAGACAAGAAGATGTGGTTTGGCTGAAATTTTTATCGATTACTTTCCTGGAATTCTAATCATTTTCAGGGGTGTCTCGCTGCAATAATGTGCTTTCAGTCTTGTCCTCCAAAGGACAAAGGTCACACACGACCTGGTAC
>JBJKPQ010000031.1:0-25429 GCA_046706305.1 Bacteroidales bacterium | reverse complement strand
TGTATAATTGATACCATTAAGAATCAACTCTTTTCTTTTACCGTGGCTGTTGGCAGGTAAAGGCAGCTCGACACGGTACCACCAGTCGGTTCTGCACAGTGTATCGGGAATGACAAGGTTATTAACTCCAAACAGCGGATCGGGATAGTATCCCCTGTCGACAAGAGTGGTAAGTATAGTTCCCGGCACTGTTGCATTCATCCAGTTACCTGATTTATAGCCTGCTGCCGATATCTCCTTACCTCCTCCTTCCAGTTGTTTTGCAGCTGCAAGGTACCAGCCCTTATCTACTATCCACTCATTATCGGCAGTTTCCAGCAGCCTTGCTTTCTGATCAGTCACCGGTTTCACCACGGGCATAACAACAGGCACACGCGATTTGGGAAGATCTGCCGGGTCCTGGGGTTTGGACAGTCCCATGTTCTGGGCATATACCGATGACAGAGACAGAGTGGCAAGAAACAGGACGGCCAGTCGTCTCAAAAAGAGCGACACTGGGAATTGTTTATGATACATTTATTCAGGTATAAGATAATTTAAAACCGGGAGTTGAAGTTCTGTAAGTATTGTCAGCCAAAGGATCCTTCCAGACAAGCTGATCTTTAATATTATCGCTGAGCCTGTAGTGTTTTCTGTGGGCATCAATGCTTTCACCTGTCAGTTCTATCCTGCTGAGATCTCCGTTAAAAGGTCCTGTGTTATTGCAGAAATTAAGGTAACCTATATCTTCAAAGTTTATGCCCATCAGTTCGATACCAACCCTGTCGGCAGACAGCCAGTCGGTGCTGGCCACACAGACGCGATGATCGACAGGGGTACCGTCGTTGGGGCCGTTTCCCTCCATACCTTCAAAACCATCAATAACCGAGAGATGGGGATGAAGATGCTGCGAGACAGAGTAAAGGTTGTAATTAATTCCCCTGAAACCACTTCCATGAAGAATTGGTTTGTCACTTTTAGCACCTTCTTTCCTGGATGAATCGAAGGTAAATCCGCGATCCTTTACAGGAGCACCAAGTACAATATTCTTAAGTGAGAGTGTGGCAAGAACCCTGTCGTGTGTTTTCATACGCGCGACGGAAACTATATATGAACCAGGATCAAGCATAATATGAGACATCCTTACAGGATGAGGCCTGAAGTCTTTTTCATCAAAAACCCAGATAGTATCATACGGTTGCTGATCGAGATCGATCATCTTTACATTATACTTTGTTGCCAGCCTGAAATACCCGAAGTTCTCAAAACCGTCAAGTGTAGGACCGTTGGCAGCCGACTCAGCTATTATAACATTATCAAGCCTGTTTATCGATTTCAGAAATTCAAGGATTCCTTCCAGTGTATCAACATGAGTTGATGCCAGTTGAACATTAATATTTACATTGTTGGGTTTCAACACTATACGCTTACCTGCTGTGGCCTGCTTAACCTCGGCAGCAAAAGGCTGAAGTGCACGGAAAGCCATGTCAGCCCTGTTGTTGCCCGAAGTTATTGCTGCCCTTGAGCTGCCGGAAGGTTTAAAAGAAGAGGTGGCAAAAGCACCTACAGGTCCTGCATAAGCAGCAGCTACACCCCCGATAACAGATGTCCTGATAAAGTTTCGTCTTGTAAATTTTGTCATGATAGTAGGTTTTGGCTTTAACAAACCTACAAAACTTTTAATAAATATTATAAGAGACACGGATGAATATGAACCTGATCCTTCAAATTTTATTTCAGTCATTGCCTGCCTGACAGACTGTGTTCAGCAAGAACCATAAAAAGGGCTTGAATGATATGCATACTGCGGACAGCAGTAATGATGAACAATAAAAAAAATTATAAAACAAACATTAAAAATGTTGTATTTTCATACACAGCATTGTCTAATTATTTGACACACCCCAGGACCCCTGAAAATACATAATACTGATTTAATGACTGTTATAATAATGGCACGTTCTTTGGCATTATAATAACGACGTCAAAAAAAACATATCATAAAGAACAAAGAATAAAAACACAAGAAATGGGAAAATTAAAATGGAAATTATCGCTTTTGCTGATACTGTGTTACGGGGAGATATCCGCCCAGGTAAAACAATGGACTCTTGAGGATTGTATCAATTATGCAGTTACAAATAATATAGGCCTTCAGAGACAGCACCTGCAGACAGAGACAGACAAAGTTAATCTGCTTACTGCAAGGCTGAATGTACTTCCGACGCTTAACCTGGGATCCAATGCACAGGTAGCATTTGGTAGGTCGGTTGACCCGACTTCTAACCTTATTACCTTCAGTCAGAACCTCCTGAACTCATTCTATGCCAACTCAGACATAAACCTTTTTGCCGGTTTTACCAGGGCAAATACCATGTCGGCTAACAAGTTTATGCTGAAAGCTGGTCTTGAGCAGGAGAAGGTAGCCAGGAACACCCTGGTAATAGATATCATGGGACAGTATTACCAGTATTTGTATGCACGTGGTCTTGAAGATGCTTCAAAGATGCAGCTTGATCTGTCTGAGAAGCAGCTGTTCAGGATCAGGAAAATGGTTGAGACAGGAAAAGAAGCACTGGCAAAGCAATATGAGATGGAAAGCCAGGTTTCTGCCGACAGGCTCTCATACACCATAGCCGTAAATAACTCGAACAAAGCGCTTACTTCGCTTAAGCAGACACTGCAGTTGCAATCCGGGACTGAATTTGAGATACTGATGCCGGATATTAACAACATAATGATTATGGATGCCAGCTATAAGACCGACAGTGTTTATTCGCTCGCTGCACAGAATCTTCCCCGGCTCCGGTCGCTTGAATATGAATTAAAGGCATCCGGTAAAAGGGTTGCTGCTGCAAAAGGCGCCATTGCTCCGAGGATATCAGCAGGTGGATCAGTATCGACAGGTTATTTTAATGCACTTAACGACACCAGCAGTAAGATATCGTACAACAGGCAGTTGAAAAACAATGTTGGCCAGCAGGTATATGTTTCGCTTAACATCCCGATATTCAACAATTACACAACAGGCCGCAACATAAGGCTTGCAAAAATAAACAGGAAGGATACCGAGTTGCGTCTTGCCCAGGAAAGGAATAATCTTTACACCGATGTTGAAAACGCCTGCCTGGAATATAACCGGGGGAAAGCTGAATATATGGCTGCCATCTCGAATCTGGAGTACAACAGGAAATCGTTTGATGCTGTTGAGAAGAAATTTGAATCGGGCCTCGTAGATGTAACTGATTATTCAGCAGCGAAAACAACTCTCTTTAAAGCAGAAACAGATGAACTGAGAACAAAACTCCAGCTATTAATAAGAAAGCTCTCTATTGAATTTTATTCATCAGGAGAATATGAGAACCTTGTTAAATAACAATGCCTGTGAGTATTAATTAACATCTTATTTATCAACCGGAATAATTAATCTAAAAAAACAATAAAAATGGACACTCCACTGGAAAAAATGGACAAACCAATAGCAAAGAAAAAAGGCCTGAAGAAGAAACACATAGGCTATGCGGTGGCCGGCCTGGCTATTGTTGTTCTTATCTATATGGCATTCTTTGCCGACCGCACTTCAACATACAAAGTTGATAAGGATAAGCTAATAATTGAAACGGTTACTGAAGGACAGTTCAACGATTATATTACAGTACCCGGTACTGTGGAACCAATAAGCACTATTTTCCTTGATGCACAGGAGGGTGGAAGGGTTGAAGAGAAACTCGTTGAAGAAGGAGCCATGGTAAAAAAAGGAGAAGTGATTCTCCGCCTCTCAAACCCTGACCTGTATCTTAATATCCTTAACAGTGAGGGTCAGCTTGCAGAAAAGGAAAACTTCCTGAGAAACACCCAGATAACAATGGAACAGGAGAGACTCTCAATTAAGAGGGAACTTGTAAGTCTTAAATATGATATTGAGAGGAAAGAGCGTAATTTCAAACAGAATGAAATACTTATAAAGGATAACCTCATTTCACAGGAAGATTACCTGAGGTCGAAAGAGGATCTCGACATGGCCATTCAGTCACGTAACCTCTTTATCGAAAGACAGAGACAGGACTCCCTGTTTCGTTCAAGCAACGTTGAGACAATCAAGAACGACCTTATAAACATGAGAAAGAACCTCGAAATGGTGAGGGAAAGAGTTAAGAACCTGAATGTAACTGCTCCTGTCGACGGTGAGCTTGGATTACTTACACCTGAGATAGGTCAGTCAATAGCCAGGGGTGAAAACATGGGACAGATCAATGTTCTTACATCATATAAAGTTACTGCCCAGATAGATGAACACTATATCGACAGGGTAAGGACACAGTTGAACGGAACACTCGACCGACAGGGTAAAAACTATAACCTTATGGTAAGAAGAGTATACCCCGAGGTAAGAAACGGAACCTTTAAAATAGACATGGTCTTCCGCGACACAATGCCTGATAACATAAGAACAGGCCAGACCTATTACATAAGCCTGCAGCTTGGACAACCTAAGACATCGGTACTCGTTCCTATCGGCGGCTTCTTCCAGGAAACAGGCGGACAATGGATCTATGTCCTCGATCCGACAGGATCATATGCAACAAAACGGGAGATCTCCATAGGGAGGAAAAACCCGAAATACTATGAAGTACTTTCAGGCCTTGAGCCGGGTGAACAGGTAATTGTATCAGGCTATGAGACCTTTGGAAAAAATGAAAAACTAATACTGAAAAAATCGAAATAATAATTAATAACTAAAGTCATGATAAAAACAAATGCTTTAACAAAGGTCTTCAGGACTGAAGAAGTTGAGACAACAGCTCTCAACAAAGTTAACCTTGAAGTAAAAGAAGGAGAATATGTAGCGGTAATGGGTCCTTCCGGATGCGGTAAATCGACTCTTCTGAATATACTTGGTCTGCTTGACAATCCAAGTGCAGGAAGCTACCTGTTCAATGGAACAGAAGTAGCTAATCTGAAGGAACGGGACAGGACGATGTTTCGCAAGGGTAATATCGGATTTGTATTCCAGAGCTTTAACCTGATTGATGAGCTGAATGTGTATGAAAACGTTGAACTTCCCCTTATCTACCTTAAGATGAAAGCAGGGGAAAGAAAGAAAATGGTTGAGGATGTGCTTGAGAGGATGAAAATAGGACACAGGGCGAAACATTTCCCTCAGCAGCTTTCCGGTGGTCAGCAGCAGAGGGTGGCAATTGCCAGGGCTGTTGTAGCCAATCCGAAGCTGATACTTGCCGATGAGCCTACCGGTAACCTCGATTCAAAGAATGGTATAGAGGTGATCAACCTTCTTACAGAACTCAATAAAGAGGGAACAACTATAATCATGGTAACACACTCCGACAGGGATGCTGGCTATGCCCACAGGGTTGTTAACCTGTTCGACGGACAGATTGTTACCGAGAAAATGGCATAAAGCCTGTTAAGGCATAACTGCAAAAGAGGGTGTCTCAAAAGGACACCTTCTTTTATTTTATAATCCGAATTTCTTCATCTTGTTGTAGAGGGTCTGCCGGGTGATCCCCAGCTTAGCGGATACGGCACTCAGGTTATTACCATACCTTTTAAGATTATCCACAATCAGCTTCCTTTCCATCTCCTCCATTGTCATTTCCCCGTGCAGCACATTTCTTGATGCTGAACTGAATACAAAATCGGAAGGTTTCAGTACCTGGCTGTCACTCATTATCACAGCTTTCTCAATTGAATGCTGCAACTCCCTTACATTGCCCGGCCAGTCGTGATTGGCAAGCTTCTCAAGTGCGTGAGTACTTATCTTCATACCTGTTTTCCCGTATCTCTCACTATGCACCCTGAGGAAATGATTTGCCAGTATTGGAATATCATCGACCCTGTCGCGAAGCGGGGGTACTTCAATAAGGATGGTGTTGATTCTGTAGAGCAGGTCCTCACGGAACTTACCTTCCCTGACCATCTCCATAAGATCGCAGTTTGTGGCGCATACCAGCCTGATATCTACGGGGATCTGCCTGTTCGAGCCTACCCTTACAACGTACCTGTTTTGAAGAACACTCAGTAATTTCGATTGAGCCTGAAGCGAAAGATTCCCAATCTCATCCATGAAAAGCGTACTCTTATGAGCCTGTTCAAATTTACCTTTACGGTCTTCTCTTGCATCAGTAAAGGCACCCCTGACATGGCCAAACAATTCGCTTTCAAAAAGAGATTCGGTTATAGACCCCATATCAACACTGATCATCAGCTCCCCCGACCTGTGTGAGAGATTATGAATCTCCCTGGCCACCAATTCTTTTCCAGTACCATTCTCCCCGGTAATAAGAACATTGGCATCGGTGCCTGCCACTTTTCTGACTATGTTCATCACATTTATCATTGTGGGTGAAGCCCCGAGAACTATCTTCTCTCCACCTTTTTTGATCTCCTTCTTAAGGAGCTGGTTGTCCTTTTTTAGATTGGCAGCCTCAAGCCTCGATAATCTTAGCTTCCAGGCTACATTTATGGTAGCCAGTAATTTAGACTCATTCCATGGTTTCAGTATAAAGTCAACTGCTCCTTCCCTGATCGCTTTCACAGCCAGTTCAACATCTCCAAAAGCGGTTACTATAACAACACTTATGTTACTGTCGAATTTAAATATCTCCCTCATCCAGAACAGACCCTCATTTCCATTGTTTACACCGGCTTTGAAGTTCATGTCGAGCATAACAATGTCTACATCATTTTTCCTTAATGTCTCGGGGATACGGTTAGGATCGGTAAGTGTAATGACCTTTTCAAACTCATTTTGCATTACAAGTTCAAGGGCATCGAGCAAAGCCTTATTGTCATCAACAATGAGAAGCGTACCTTTTGTCATATCAAATTTTTTATCAAAAGACCTGCAAAAAAAGAAAATGTGTCAAAAAAATAGACATTTTTTTTGACACATTCAAATCTACAGGAATTTATTTCATGGTCAAACAGCGACTAATGCATTGATTATATGATCATTACTCTAGTCCCTGCGATTTCATAATTTCATCCGGTATCTTTTCAACAGAGGTAATCCGGATATTCCTGAAGAATATCTCCGCTCCTTCCGATTCCAACTGGATTTTTCCCCTTGTAAGAGGTATTACACTATCACCGTCAACCTGCCTTGAGTTTTGAAGAACCATGTTTACGACACCGTTTATCATATGTACCGTTGTCGGCCCCACGCAGTAAAGGTCGACAGTATTCCATTCACCAGAGGGTTTTTCGGCATCTGTGCTTTTAATACAATTCCTGCCCTGGGGACTATCAATGCTGAAAGTATGAAGCTTGCCGTCTTTATTATAGATCCATGTACTGTCTTCCCTCATTACTGAACGCACATCAGCCTCTGCTCCCGCGCATGCCCAGTAATCCCCGCAATCACCCTCTTCTATCTGGTATTCATGCGATCTCATCCAGAAACCGCCATCCGCTCCCTGCGGGCCGACGGCATAATACATCAGACCTGCATCCTTCTTACCTGTTTCCCTGGGGGGCCACTGCTTATTTCCCCATTTGAATTCAAGCCTGAGGTGAAAATTTTCAAATTCGTCTTTTGTCGATATCCCGCCGAATCTCTCTCCGGAGATCCTTAAAACTTTTTCACCGTCAAGATCCACAACACTAAAGACGTTTAGAGGATCAGTATTCAAGCCGACGGGAATTGTATCCCAGCTTTTTGTTACCGAATCATAGGCCGGCCCCAGGTAAGTATCCCATCCCTGCAGGTCAGTACCATTCAGAAGTGGCTGCCATTCATCCTTCTGTGAAGACCTGTTCATGCAACCGGTCATAAGGGAAAGAGTTAAGAAAGCGAAAAGTACAGTTTTAAAATTCATAGTGATTAAGGTATTGGTTTCAGTTACTAATTTGTTTAAGCTAAGATATTCCTTTTATACAGTTTATCAAAAGATTATGCAACGTTTACTTTAACTGATCGTCTTTCTTCTGTCAGGATTCATCAAACAAAACAAGAAAAAATATTATGAGGATCATCATTTTGTTTCTGCTGTTGCACACATATCTACATCCAGCATTTTCAGGCAAAGAATATGATAAAATACCTGAATATAACATAACCCTTAAATTCATACCCGTATCAGGACGAATTGAAGGCAGGCTTAAAATAATAAATCCCACCGACTCTGTCTTCAGGCTGGCCGGCTCTCTTAAAGTAAGCCGGGTGGTGGCCAATAAAAAAGATATATCATCCAGGGTAAGAAAGGCAACTGGCCGGGAACAAGTAAATACCTGGTCCGTTGACTGTATCCCCAAGGAAATTATCATTGAGTGGGAAGGTAGCATTACTCCTGGTGACATGCCAAAACAACTCACTAATTTCAACATGATAGGTGACAGCCTGGTTGAACTTACAGATGAATACAATGGTATTGTAAAGAGCAGTGATACACGGCTATCAATACTGGAGACGCCGGGAGATTCATGGGAAGGTAATATTAACAGGTATTATAAACCTACGCTGTTACTTAAGGGGTTAAGACTTAAATACGGAGATGACAGGTTCTTTTCATTTCTCAGGTCCCTTGACAGTAGTTTTGTCAGCTCCGGTGGTGCGACAACAAAGGTCTTCCTTGAGGTTTCCGGAAAAATTTTGGGTGCCGGGGCCCGAAATTATATGGAGGAAGGACTGAACAGGAAGCAATGGATTAGTGAAAATAAAAATACTGAAAAACAAATTGTCCCTTCCGATACCTTATATGTGGGAAAATGGTCAGGAAAACTGACCCAGTTTGGTTCCACTAACGAATTTGTTCTTCATCTTAAAATAAGCAGCGGAGAACTAATTCCCTCGCTCGACAGTCCCGATCAGAACGCTTTCGGGATACCTGCTACAGATCTCAGTATAAAAGGAGACACAATTAGCTACAGCGTTGGTGCTGCCAGCGCATCATTTAATGGTATCCTCAACAGATCAAAGATGCTGATTGATGGTACATGGAAACAACGTGGAGCAAAATATCCACTTGTATTAATAAAGTCCGAATAGTCATTACGCAAACTACCCGTCAAAACTAAATGCCATGCTTGAAAAAAACCTCATATCGTTCTGGCGAAAGACAAAAAAGAACAAAATCTTTACTTTGATCAATATTGCCGGACTATCAATAGGGATAGCCGTTTTTGTTCTTATTACCCTATGGGTGGAACACGAATATTCCTACGACAGGTTCAACAGTAACCTGGATGAAATCTACCGCATTGAAATAGGTGGTTCTGTGTATATGGTATCAGCTCTTGCACAGACCTTCAAAAATGAATTCCCGGAAATCGAAAAGACAGTCAGGTTCTCCGGCAGGGGTTCAGCATTACTCACAAGAGATGACAGAACTGTGCTCATTGAGAACATGGTCCTTGCCGATTCAACCCTCTTCGATGTTTTTACATATCATTTTATTAATGGCAGTGCCCGTGATGCCCTTACCACGCCATACACCATTGTTCTTACACGGTCGACAGCGAAAAAGCTGTTCGGTGAAGCCGACCCGACAGGTAAGTCGGTCAAGGTCAACAACAGGTATGATGCGGTTATAACGGGAGTGGTGGAAGATGTGAAAGACACTCATATGCCTGTTGATGCCATCGGATCATTTGTAACACTGGGCAAACTGAGCTCACAGCCCGACTACCTGAACTCTTTCGGGACATCTCAGTTTCCCACATACTTCATAATTAAGAAAGGAGTTGATACTAAAGCCCTCAGTGACAGGATGACTGCATTCACAATTGAGCTTTCAAGGAAAATGGACGGACCGGAAGAAGGTAATGAATGTGAGCTGGTCCCTCTCACCGATGTTTACTTCCACAATCCGTATTTCCCGGGGCATCTTCACGGTAACCTTAAATTTGTCCGTATTTTCCTTGTTGTCTCCGTGCTTACCCTGATGATGGCATGCATCAACTTCATCAACCTGACAATAGCCAAATCATCAAAAGCTGCCAGGGAAGTTGGTGTTAAAAAAGTTTTCGGCGCGTCAAAAAAACAGCTCTTCACCCAGTTCCTCTTCGAATCGGTGATCCTTTGCCTGATATCTTCATTACTGGCAGTATTCATTATCAAGCTGATAGCACCATGGTTCAACCAGCTTACAGGCGGAGATATTAATCCGGGCAACTATCTGAAGCTTACGTATATTATTCTTTATATGGCTTTTATCCTTGTTTTGGGATTTGTGGCAGGCATATATCCTGCGATAAGGCTTTCATCCTATAGTCCTGTAAAATACTTCAGGCAGTTCATGGAGAAGACAAACGGGAAATCACCTTTCAGGACCTCACTTGTCATTTTCCAGTTTACAGTATCGCTAATACTAATTCTCTCGGTATTTGTTGTGATTAAACAACTTAACTACATGAAGAAATTCAAAACCGGGTTTAACAGCGAAAATATTATTGTTTTCAGAACAAGCGGAGGTATTGGAGAAAAACGTGAAGCATTCAAAAATGAACTTATGCAGATACCAGGAATAAGCGATGTTGCCTGTTCCAGTGCTTCCCCCGGAGAGATAAATAACTACGAAGGTTTCTCATATAATGGCATAACAAGGGGTTTGCCGGTGTTTACTATCGACCCTTCCTACCTGCCCATGTTAGGTATTAAGATAAGCGAAGGAAGAAATTTCTCCTGGAAAAGACCTAACGACAGGTATGGTGCATGTATCCTCAACAGGGAAGCAATAAAGCTATGGAATATTGAAAATCCTGAAGGGAAATTCCTGAGACACCAGTACTACCTGACAACTATACCAAGGGAAGAGATAGAGATTATTGGCGTTATAGACGACTATCACTACCTTTCTCCAAAAGACTCCATCGGTCCTGCATTGTTCTGTTATGGAGACTGGTATAACACTGTGAGCGTCAAGATCAACCCTGAAAATACAGGAAATACTCTCAGGGGTATTGAAAAGGTATGGACAAAGTTTGCACCCGGATATCCTTTTCGCTATAAATACCTTGGAGCATCATACGAGAGCCAGTATAATACAGAAGATATACTTGGACGAATACTTATCTTCTTCGCCTTACTTGCAGTTGTTATAGCCTGCCTGGGTCTGCTTGGGATTTCATCCTTCCTTGCCCAGTCGAAAACAAGGGAAATAGGAATACGCAAAGTATTCGGATCGACAGAATTAAGGATTATCAGCCTGCTCTCATCCGGCTTCCTTAAGTGGGTGATAATAGCTATTGCAGCAGGCCTTCCGGTAGCTGTTGTTCTTATGAATAAATGGCTCACCAGTTTTGCATACCATACAACGGTATCATGGTGGCTCATTCTGCTCTCGGCCGTGATACTGCTGGGCATTTCACTGTTTACAATAATATTTCATATAGTAAGAGTTTCACATACCAACCCAGTTGAATCTCTTAAATATGAATAATATACAAAGCGGGAAAAAATTTACTTAAAAGATGAAAAAAGAACAGATATTTTGCAACAATAAGGTATTTCAACCGTCTTTATAACAAAAGTTCTGATGATGAACATAAAATGAAAAGCCATGACCGTAAAATTAAATGCAAATGAAGTTGTTCTGAAAGCCGGTGACACAAACCAGGTTGTTAACAACAATACAATTGAAGGGAAACTGATTGTAACAAACCAGAGAATATATTTTAAGACACTTAATGAAGAGACGGAAAAATTCAACCTGGAGATACTTTTCGAAAACATCCTGGAGGTTATCTACTACAGCAAAGGTTTGTTATTCGGTGTTAAAGGACTTAATGTTGTGACAAGGGACGGAAAATCACATGTATTTCCACTTAAGAAAAGGGATGAGATAGGTCAGCTTATTAATAAAATGTACTAGCAAATCATATATCAATATATATTCCAGTTTCATAGTAAAATAAAAGAGAGGGTATCAGAAGGTGCCCTCTCTTTTCCTTATTATCGTAACCGGTGCCTGCCAGCAAAAAAGAGAATAAAAGCACCGGTTGTTTATTCATATCTGAGAGTATCCACGGGATTTTTCAACGCAGCCCTGCCAATCTTAAACACAAGTGCAGCTGAGGTAGCCGCTATCATTAACATTGCTGCTGAGATTAGCATCCCGGCTTTTATCTTCACAAAATAATCCCATATACTGTCGAGAAGAATATCAGAGAGGTAATACCCTCCTGCACAGCCCAGTATTGAAGCTATCATCAGTACTATAAGGTATCTTCTGCTTATCAGGTACATTATGATATGAACCGGGGCACCCTGTACCTTTCTTATGCCAACCTCTTTCCTCCTCCTTATTATATCAAGCGATACCATGTTATAAATGCCGATCAGGGAGAGGATGGTGGCTATAATTGCTAGAAAAATGTTTACCTTCATTATACTCCCGTTTATATTCTTCTCTTCCTGCATCAGGTCCTCCTGTGCCCTTCCCGTGAAAAGAAAATTCGGCATCATAGTCTTCCATTTCTGTCCCAGGTACTCAAGCACACCCGGCAGATCATGCGCCTCAGTCCTGACAATCATTATATTATAATTATCTCTCCCTGCAAGACGCATCATTGATGGTTCAATTTTCTGCCATACTCCATTGGTATAGTAATCTTTAACAACACCAATAACAGTAAGTTTTGTCGTATCGTAAAGTGTTATAACCTTCCCCAGCGGATCAGTCCACCCGAAATCATCGGCCATTTTTTGGTTTATCACAATAGAACCATCGGTCCTGTCAGCTTCTGCCCTCGTTCTGTCAAAAAGCCGTCCATCAACAAGCCGCAGCCCCATGGTTTCGGCATATCCGGGTCCGACATCAAGAACACTTATCTCAAGCTGCTTATCCTCATCCTTAACGGGTCGCCTGTATGAACCCCAGCCAATATGCTCTTCTGTCCCTGCAACAGCCGATATTCGGGGGTTTGACAATATTTCATTCCGAAAAGGAGTATAAAACTCCGGAGAAAGAGGCACGACTATTATATCATCCTTATCATATCCCAGGTCAAGTGTTTTCTGGTACCCGGCATTTTTTGCAAAGACTATCCCCATAACAAGTGCCATAACAGATATGGTAAACTGCAATGTCAGCAGAACTGAAGAGAGCCTCCCCGATCCTTTAAATGGAGAATCACCCTTGAATACACCGGCTGGACTGAAGGAACTTACATAAATTGCAGGGTATACGCCTGACAAAAACCCTGTAACTAGTAACAGCATGAACAGGAATAACCAGAACACAAGGTATTTAGTCAGAGTCAGCTTTATTGTCATATATGCCCAGAGGCTGCTATATGCAGGTACAAGATAGCCCGCCAGTGCAATGCCGGTAAGCATTGCCAGTAAACATATTACCAGGGTTTCGAGAAGGAACTGACTTATAAGCTGTCTGCGCTGTGCACCAAATGTCTTTCTCAATCCTATCTCCTTTAGCCTTTTACTGAACGCGGCTATAGAAGTATTTGCAAAGTTAAAGCATGCAATAAGTAAGATTAACAGTGCCATCACAGGCGGAGCCATAAGAGCTGCAGGATGAAGTGAGGGAAAAAGTCCGGAAGACCATGTAACCCTGGAATTTGCTCCTACATCCTTCATAGGGATGAGTGTAAAACGGTTGATCCTGAAATCCTCCCTGGCCTTGTTTTGAACAGCAAGATAGTTTTTTAGTGAGGACAGTATTGAAGAAAGTACAGACCTGTCGGGAACCATAATAAAAAGGGCTGTGGTCCAAGTTTTCCAGTCGGTATCAGTAGTATTCCACATCTGCAGAAAATTGTCATAATGCGATAATATATCAATCCTGAAACTTGAATTTTGCGGAAGATCTTCAAAGACAGCTCCAACGGTATATGTAAATTCCTTATTGTTATCATTTATTATTGATAATGATTTGCCAACCGGATAGGAATCGCCAAAAAGCGTATGAGCCATTTTCCTGCTTATAAGCACATTACCTCTGTTTTCAATAGATTTCCTGTCGCCCAGTATTACAGGAAAGGTGAAGATATCAAGAAATTGAGGATCGACGTAAGATACCTGGGCCGGGAAAAGATTATCACCAATTTTAACCGGCGATCCGGTTCTTTGCAACCTTGCAGCTTCCTCAATGCCAGGAATATCCTCCTTAATCCTGAGCCCCAGGGTAGCAGGTACAATTCCGTACTCCTGCTCCCTGCCCTGCATGTCCCTGAAACTGTTTACCCTGTAAATTTTGTCGAAGTTAGCATGAGTACGGTCGAATTCATAATTAAACATATGATTAAAGAATGCCACTATGCAAACGGATAATGCAATACCAAGGCCGACAATATTGATCAGGGTAAATACTTTGTTCTTTAACAGGCTCCTGATAGTAACGATCAAATAGTTCTTCAACATAAATCGCAGTGGTTTATGGTATTACTTTCCCTGTAATTCCTATGTGTCTTTAATGTCCCTTAAGGACAAGTGGCTATTATTAACCTACTAGACAGTCTCTTAATGGCTAATAACAAGTCAAAGGGACTGTCATTCGTATTTAAGCGACTGGGCCGGATTTACCTTTGCTGCCCTCATAACCCTGTAGCTTATTGTAAGCATTGCTATACCAACAGCTATCATCAGACCTGCTGCAAAACTAAATATGCCGAGGCTTATTTTATAATAAAAATTCTCGAGCCATTTGTGTGCAATATAGTAAATAAGCGGCCACGCAATAACGGCAGACACAGAAATAAGTACCAGTATCTCCTTTGATATCTCCATATATATTCCTGCAACCGATGATCCCATAGCTTTTCTGACACCTATTTCCTTAGTGCGCTGTTCAACTGTGAAAGATGTCAGACCAAAGAGTCCAAGCGATGCAATCAGAATGGCAAGGACGGAAAAGACAACAGCCATCTGGGCATTCTGCCGTTCCTGTATATACATCTGTTCAAAATCCTTATCCAGGAAATAGTATTGCATCGGATTGTTTGGAAGGTAATCTTTCCACTTAGCTTCAATATCGCTTATTGTCCGGGCATAGTTCACCGGATTCAGACGAACAGTAACATATCCCCAAAGCATCCCGTCATTCTGAAACTTGAATATATATGGTGAAACGGGATTACGCAGTGATTCATAATTAAAATCACTTACCACGCCTATTACGGGGAGATAGCTCATCTTACCGGAATCCCTGGGCTCAAGTATCCTTGTAGTACTGAAGTCCTTGATACCGAAGTTTCTTACAGCACTTTCATTAAGAACACAGGCTTCCTTATCTGTTGAGTACGACCTGTTAAAGAACCGTCCTGAATCGAGTTTTATGCCATAGGTGTCGAGGAAATCATAATCGCACCAGTTGGTTATCATCAGGAAGCTTTCATCATCACGCCCTTCAATCCTGTACCCGTTATTATTATTAACACGTCCCGGCACCATTGTGGAACTGCAAACATTTACAACACCCGGAACAGATCTGACAGCATCCTTAAAAGCCTTCATTTTTGGTCCCAGTGCTCCGGCCCTGTTTATAACAAGGAGCTGATCCTTATTAAAGCCCACATCCTTGTTCAACATATAATTGATCTGCCTGTACATTACCAGTGTACCTATTATAAGCAGGATAGATACGGCGAACTGAAAAACGACAAGCACTTTTCTGAGGCGTCCATTTTTCATGTTGTTCTTAACACTCCCTTTAAGAACTTCATACGGGGTGAATGAGGACAGGTAAAATGCGGGATAACTGCCGGCAAGAAAACCGACGACAATCGTGAAGCCAAGCAGTAGCGGAATTGTTTCCCAGTGTGCAAACAGGTTAAGGCTCAGGCTTGAACCCAGAAGGTTATTAAAGTATGGCAATGTAAGCTTAATAAATAATACAGCAAGCACTGTTGAAACCAGGGCGAGCATGAATGATTCCGAAAGGAACTGGCTCACCAGCATGCCCCTTGTGGAACCACCTACCTTCTTTATGCCAACTTCCTTGGCCCTCTTGGCAGCCTGTGCTGTAGACAGGTTCATGAAATTTATTGCTGCTATCAGCACTATCAGGATAGCTATACTCCCGAATATCACCAGGAATTTTGGATCGATAGCTGGCTTGAACTCCTGTTGAATGGAATTGTCGAGATGGATGTCCTTCAGGTTCTGGAAAAAGAACCTGTAAATATTTCCCTGTTTTTCAAAATCCTCAACAGATATACCCATGAATTGTTTTAATTCAGGTCCAATATATTTTATCAGCAAATCGGGCATCTTGGCTTCCATTGTCTTATAGCTGGCATTTGGCTTAAGGAGGAAATAGGTACTGAAGCTGTTGTTCATCCAAACCGGGTTTCTTGATCTTGGATTAGTCATGAATGATGTAAGGATATTCGCCTTGAAGTGAGTATTCTCCGGGACATCAGCCATAACACCAGAGATAACATATCTTACGGTATCGGTGCCTATCTTTATTGTTTTATCAATTGGATTCTCATCGCCGAATATCTTTTTAGCTGTCGATTCCGACAAGACAGCTTTATGTGGTGCATTCAGTAGGTTATCAACATCACCCTTAATAACAGGTATTGAGAAAAAATTGAAAAATGAAGAATCGACCTGTATAAGATTCTCTTCAGTAAAAGCCTTGTTATTATAATCAACAACAGTCGGGCCCTGACCGGACATCCTCAGAAAGTCTTCCACTTCCGGGAATTCCTTTAGCAGTGTTGGTCCCATCACAGCTGGTGATGTAGCCATTGTTATTTCCTGTCCTCCTATCTTGCCGTTAAGCACAGCCCTGTAAATCCTGTCCTTTTTGGTGTTATACCTGTCATATCCCGACTCGTTTATAACATACAAAGCTATCACCAGGCTGCAGGCAATACCTATTGACAAGCCGAGTACATTAATTATTACATAGCTGCGTTGTCGCTTGAAGGATCGTATGCTGAATTTTATAAGATTGCGTAACATAATACTTAAGTTTAACTAAAAAATTTATAAATCATTATAACTGCAAGAAATTCTCACATCCGGAGTCACCGGTAATCGCGAATGCCGGGAACAACTGCTGAATTATTCGTATTTAAGCGATTGAGCAGGATTAATTCGTGCTGCCCTTATGATCCTGTAACTTATTGTCATAACTGCAATTCCAAGAGCTATCAACAGGCCGGCAATAAAGCTGAAGAATCCAAGGCTTATCCTGTAGTAAAAATTCTCGAGCCATTTTCCGGCTATATAATAAATAAATGGCCATGCTATTACAGCGGAAACGGTTACAAGTATAATTATTTCTTTGGAAACAGTAAGGTAAATACCTGCAACAGATGAGCCCATTGCTTTCCTTACACCAATCTCTTTTGTCTTTTGTTCAACAGTAAAAGATGTCAGTCCGAATAAACCAAGTGCTGCAATAAAAATGGCCAGGATCGAAAATATAACCGCCAGTTCGGCATTCTGTGTTTCCTGGTTGTACATCTGCTCAAAATCGGCATCAACAAAATAGTATTGCAAAGGGGTATTGGATGTAAATTCTTTCCATTTATCCTCAATGGCAGCTATTGTTTTCTTATAGTCACGGGCGTTAAGCCGTACTGAAAGGTATCCAAAATTCATATTATCATTCTTAAAAAGGAATATGTACGGACGGACAGGATTGCGAAGTGATTCGAAGTTGAAGTTTTTCACTTCTCCTATCACATGCACCAGTTGCCCTCTTTCTGAACCGTCAGGCCGTATGAATCTTGTCTGGGTAAGATCTGTTACTCCAAAGTCCTTTACGGCTGCTTCATTCAGCAGACATGCTGATTCATCTGTTGAAAATGACTGTTTGAATTCCCGTCCTGATACAACATCCATTCCATAGGTCTTAAAATAATCATAGTCCACCCAGTTGGTCTGCATCAGGAAGCTTTCGTCCTTTCTGCCTTCCATACCATAGCCGTTGTTATTATTATTCCTTCCCGGTACGGCTGTTGAACTGGCAATATTTACAACTCCGGAGATACCCTTCACAGCGTCCTTGAATGACCTGACTTTATTGCCCAGGGCATCAGCCCTGTTGATAACGATTAGTTGTTCCTTATTGAAGCCAACATCTTTGCTAAGCATGAATTTTATCTGGCGATACATAATCAGGGTACCTACAATCAGCAAAATGGATACCGTAAACTGAAATACGACAAGGACCCTTCTCAACCTTCCGTTCTTCATACTGTTTCTCATCTCGCCTTTAAGCACTTCATAAGGGTTGAATGATGACAGGTAGAAGGCAGGGTAACTTCCGGCCATTAATCCCACAACAATGGAGAATATTATCAAGGCAGGCACCACATACCAGGCAGACAATAATCCCAGTGTCAGTTCGGTGCCAAGAATATTATTAAAAAACGGCAAAGAGAGCTTGACTGTAATAACTGCCAGGATAAGAGAAATAAAGGTAAGTATGAATGACTCAGACAAGAACTGTGTAATAAGCGCACCTCTCGAAGAACCACCTATCTTCTTTATCCCCACCTCTTTCGCTCTTTTGGCTGCCTGTGCTGTAGACAAATTCATGAAGTTTATTGCTGCAATCAATACTATCAGAATAGCTATGCTTCCGAAAATAACAAGATATTTCGGGTCGCTTGCCGGTTTGAACATCTGTTGTATGTTAGGATCGAGATGAATATCAGTTAGTTTCTGACAGAAATAGCCATACTTGTTTCCCTGCTTGAAAAAGTCATCGATGGAAATTCCCATGAACCTCTGTACTTCCGGACCAACATATTTACGAAGAAGGTCAGGCACCTTATCATCAACACTCTTAATATCCGCATTAGGACTCAGGAGAAGGTAAGTACTGTAGCTGTTACTTAACCAAATCGGGTTTCCTGAACCGGGATCTGTCATGAAGGATGTTATCATATTTGCATCAAAATGCGAATTGGATGGTATATCGCCCATTACTCCTGATACTATATACCTTACTGAATCAGTACCCAGTTTAATAGCTTTATCAACAGGGTTTTCATTTCCGAAGATTTTCTTTGCTGCGGATTCGGACAGCACAACACGGTGAGGTGCGTTAAGAAGGTTTTCAGGGTCACCTTTAAGAACAGGTATTGAGAAAAAATTGAAAAATGACGAATCGGCTTCCACCAGATTATCCTCCGTAAAAGTCTGTCCGTTATATTCCACCACCGTAGGGTTGGTATTGCTCATCCTCAGGAAATCCACTACTTCAGGAAATTCTTTAACCATAGTAGGACCCATCGGAGCACAGGTAAATGCACCTACAATTTCCTGACCACCTATTTTCCCGTTAAGGACCATCCTTACAATACGGTCTTTTTTCAAATTAAACCTGTCATATCCGGCTTCATTGATCACATAAAGAGCAATAAGAAGGCTGCACGCTATTCCTATCGATAATCCCAGAATATTAATTAAAATATATGCCCTTTGTCTTTTAAAAGACCTTAAACTATGTTTGAGCAGATTGGATAACATTTCAGTGTGTGTAAATGGTTATTATATTTTACTGTTATTGTTTTGTTCAAACCTGGTTATTCAGTTTGTCAGAACATTAAATAGACGTCATAAAAATACCTGTGCTGCACAGAGATTAATTTATTCAACTTTTAGTGCTTCTGCCGGATTGGTTCCGGAGGCTCTATATGCCTGGAAACTAACGGTAAACAAGGCAATAAAAATTGCACCCAGCGCTATGGCGGCAAAGACAACAATGTTTAAGTTAATCCTGTAAGCGAACTGTTTCAACAGCTTTTCAACTATTATCCAACCAAGAGGTATGGCAATAACAAGCGATATTAGAACAAGAGTAAGGAATTCGCGCGAGAGTGTATACATTACATCCAGGGAACCTGCTCCCATCACCTTACGTATTCCTACTTCATTGGTCCTTCTCTCGGCCGAATACGATGATAAACCGTAAAGCCCCAGGCATGCTATAATCAGAGCCAGGATTGTAAAGTACTTAAGTAAACCAGTAAGACGCATCTGCGCCCTGAAAAGGTTATCGTAGTCCTGATCGACAAAAGTATATTCAAGAGGATATTCAGGAACGACATCCTTCCATACCTTTTCCACCGATTTAAGCGATGAGGGGATATCTCCGGTAAGTCTTACGAGTATGACTCTCAGGTAACCAAGGTCGGAAAGGGCAAAGGCAAGAGGCTCAATAGGCTGATCTGCTCCCTTGAAATTAAAATTCTTCATTACACCTACTATTTTCCCCCGGAGGCCCATGAATCTGAAATTTTTGCCTACCGGATCTCCTACATCCATTATTTTTGCCACTTCTTCATTGATCAGGAAATTACCTGTTGTATCGTGTGCCATATCCGAGACGTAGTCGCGTGAAAAATCGCGGCCCGACACAATACTTATATCCAGTGTTTTAAGGTAATCATAATCGATGCCACAGGTACCTATCAGAACCTGCTTGTCGGGGTCCTTTCCATCCCAGTCGGCACCCCCGGAATTGCTTCCTATGTTAACCGGGTTCCATGTTGATGCAGTTACACCTGAGACCAGTGGTTCCTTTAGCAATTCTGTCTTTAAAGAATGATACTTACTCTTCATGGCATCGGGCATAGGAATACTGATAAGCTTGTCTTTATCAAAACCAAGATCTTTATTCTGAAGAAATTTCAACTCCTTATACATAAATATTGCAGATATTGCTATAAGAATGGAAAGTGTGAACTGCACAACCACAAGGATCTTCCTGAACCTGCCATGTCCTTTACCTGTTACCGTTTCACCCTTGAGCACGGCAGCCGGGCGAAACGAAGAAAGGTAAAGAGCAGGGTAAAGGCCGGAAACCAGGCCGGCTATAAGGCCCACAACAATAAAGCTCACGATAAACCTTGAGTGCATGAGATCGCCCGGTACAAAGCTCTTGCCTGAGACCGTATTAAAGATATTCAGAGATAGTCCGACAAGAACAATAGCTATCAGCATTGCAAGGGCTACCAGCAGGAGCGATTCGAGTAAGAACTGGATGATCATACTTGACCTGTCAGCTCCCGCCACTTTCTTAATACCTATCTCTTTGCCCCGCGAAGAGGCTTTTGCCGTACTCAGATTAATAAAGTTTATACAGGCTATCAAAATAATAAAGACAGCAATTAGCGAAAAGATAGTCAGTGCTATTACAGGTCCGTTTGTTTCATAAAAGCCAAACTGGCCATGCAAATGGATATCGAAAAGTGGGAAAAGTGAGAATTTTGTTGTTGTCTCAGGATTATGATCAAGGACCACATCAGTAAGCTTTTTATTAACAGCATCCCTGTCGGCTCCTTTCTGAACCATCACAAAGGTAAAAATGGAATTGCTGCCCCAGTTATCATCAATCATTCCCATCGTTTTCAGAAAGGAATATGGTATGAGGGCATCAAATTGGAACATTGAATTTCGTGGAGGATCTTTAACAACAGCTGAAACGAGGAACTGGATGTTATTTTCCAGTGTAAGTGCCTTGCCTATAGGGTTTTCATCCCCAAAGTACTTACCTGCAAGTTTTTCTGTCAATACTATAGAGTTGGGGGAGCTGAGAGCCGTCAACGGGTCTCCTGTAATAACAGGAAAGGTAAACATTCGTAATATGCCTGAATCGGCAGCAACAACTGATGATTCAAAAAAAACCTTATCGTTATACCTGAAGAGTGTCCTGGGCAGCCTGAAATAACGGGTTTGTTCCTTTATCTCGGGGATCTTCTGCATCCACTCCGGACCACTTGGGTGCGGAGTGACAGTTACATGATATCGCCTGCCCGAGTAGAACTGATCTTCCTCTACCCTGTAGATATCAGATCCGTTGACATTAAATTTTTCAAAGCTCAGTTCGTCCTGAACCCAGAGGAGAATTAGGAGTGATGCGGCCAGGCCTATAGCCAGCCCGGTAACATTTATAAAGGTAAAAACCTTATGCCTTGAAATGTTACGAAATGCAATTTTGAAGAAGTTTTTGATCATCTGGAAAAAAATTATGTGCAACCCAAAGACGAAGATCGCCTTTAAATGTTGCACATAACTTACTGATCAAAATATTTTATAAACTACCTGGCCGGTGGTTTAAGTTCATCTATTGCCACTTTGGGGGCTAGAGAATCAGTTACTTTTTTTACTTTGATATCGCGTGATACTGTAAACGATGCACTTTGCCTTATATCTTCAGACGATGCACCGACCTTAACTGTATACTGTCCGGCTTCTGTAATCCACGTGGTTGATGGAGTATCAAAAGAAGCAAGGCTGCGACTATCAAGATTAAATGTAAGTGTCTGTGTTTCTCCAGGCTGCAGTAACCTGGTCTTAGCAAAACCCTTCAGTTCAATTTCAGGTTTATCGAGCTCTTTGCCGGGAGCGGTGATATAAAGTTCTGCAACCTCTTTACCTGCAACTCTGCCTGTGTTCTTAACGTCGACAGTAACAGTCAGACGCTTGCTGAATTTTGCAGAGCTAAGCTTAATATTGCTGTAATCGAAAGTGGTATAAGAAAGACCGAAACCAAATTCATAGGATGGTTTAACATCAAATGTTTCATAGTAACGGTATCCTACATAAATACCATCGGTATAAGTTACCTCCGCAGGTACGCTTCTGCGAAATGATGCCATCGGTCCCTGGTCAGTCGACTGGTCGGTAGGAAGTTCTTTCCCCGGAAAGGAGCCTGCTGACGGGACATCCTCATATTTAACAGGGAAGGTAACCGCGAGCTTTCCGCTTGGATTGACCCTTCCACTAAGGATATCGGCGATGGAATTACCGGTTTCCTGTCCTCCCTGCCATGCAAGAAGGATAGCATCGGGCATGTCTTTCCAGCTTGCTGTTTCAACTACACCGCCAACATTGAGTATTACAACCACCTTCTTATTCTTTGCATGGAAATCGGTTGTTACATCCTTGATAAGTAACTGTTCTGCATCGGTAAGCTGGAAATCACCTTTCTCATTCTTCCGATCCCTGCCTTCACCGGAATTTCTTCCTATTGTAATAATAGCAGCGTCGCACGATTCAGCCATACCATTTATAATATCATTATTGAGTGCAAGTTCATCTATCGGCGAGGAGCCCATAAAAGCCATGAAGCCTCTTCTCCTGGGACGCCCATCCCTGGTAAGTTTCAGATAGGTATCATAAAGTGAATTTAGATCACTGTTAACCTTATAACCTGCATTTGAAAGGCCTTCAATAAGAGATACACTGTAGGCTTCATTCACATCGCCGCTACCTGTTCCACCTGTTATAATTGAATAGGATGTATTACCGAATGCTGCAATATTTTTAACTTCCTTGTCGAAGGGTAGTGTTGAAGATGAGTTTTTCAGAAGAACCATACCTTCAGAGGCTGCCTGTCGTGTAACCTCGGCATGAGCAACCAGATCGGGTTTATTGGTGTATTTGTAGCCTTTGAAATGAGGGGTCATGAGCATACCGGTGAGAATCCTTTTTACATTCTGATCAAGTACTTTTTCATCCAGCTTACCCTCATTCACTGCATCAACTATAGCTTTTATCTGGTTAGGATTACCGGGCATAAGAAGATCATTACCTGCTTCCATTTGTGCAACAGGATCCTTTCCACCAAACCAGTCTGTCATTACAAATCCTTTAAACCCCCAGTCTTTCCTCAGGATATTGGTAAGCAAGTCATGATTTTCAGAAGCATATGTTCCGTTAATAAGGTTGTATGAAGACATAACGGTCCATGGCTGTGCTTCCTCAACTGCAATCCTGAATCCCTCAAGGTAAATCTCACGCAATGCTCTCTCGCTTACTATTGTATTGAGAGTGTTCCTGTCTGTCTCGGCATTATTGGCATCAAAATGTTTAATTGATGTTCCAACACCCTCCGACTCAATGCCCTCAACCATAGCAGCACCAATTTTGCCCGTTACATAAGGATCTTCAGAGTAATACTCAAAATTCCTTCCGCAAAGCGGGTTTCGCTGAATATTCATACCGGGTCCGAGAAGCACATCAGCACCATATTCAAGTACTTCATTGCCCATAGCCTGTCCAACCTTTTTTACGAGGTCGACATCCCACGATGATGCCAGTAAGGTTCCCACAGGGAAAGCAGTACAATAGTAGGTGTTATCATCGTTAGGCCTTGTAGGACTAATCCTGACTCCTGCCGGGCCATCGGTTAATACCATGGGTGTTATGCCCAGTCTTGGAAGGGCATAAGATGTCCCGGCAGCTCCTGGCACCAATGCCTCTGTCTGACCGACTACCGGACCCTGCTGGTTGTTACCCTGACGGTTACCATTGCGGTTGCCATTATTGGATGGCGGCATGCCCGGCATCCTCATACCGGTACCAACAACCAGACTGGCCTTTTCCTGCAGAGTCATGGCTGCAACTACCCTCGATACAGGGTCCTTGCCCAACTGCGGACCACCGGCCTTTTGCGAGATACCAGCTATACAAAGAGAAGCTGACATCACAGAAATTAACAAAATTTTTTTCATAAAGAAGTTATTATTAATTAATAAATCAGTTGTTTATAGCCTCTTATGGAATTAATACGGCTAAAATACTTTATTACTTTGTTAAGAGTTGTTAAAAACCCGGTTCAGTAATGGATTAAGTATATAATATCATAAATATCACCTGATTAAAATACTTCCCTGCCGGGTAGCCATAAATATATAGTTTGATTCCTTCAAATAATAATTATATAGAAGATCAGTATCCTTCTGTCGACGAATCATGCTTTTTTCATGACGAGTTAAATATCCATCCGGAACAATTTCATTTCTTAAAATGGTTCACGGTATATTAACATTATGGAATTAAAAATGTTTTAAGTAACGGTATGAAACAGCGCCATTTCTTGTCATTGAGGGCCCTGTTCAGTGTTTTGATATGACTGTATTGATAACCGGGCAAAAAGTGACTTGCCAGGAAAGATGGAATCTGTACCGGATGCCAAGCCTCAATTCCCGGCACAATAATAATAAACAGTATACATATCCCTGTCTTTGCCAATAAAAACCCCGTCATCTGTAATGAACATATCGATCAGGTTTTCATTTAGCCAGAAATTTGTATAATGGACAAGATCATCCGATTTCAGAATACCGTACCCGGGAATTAATATATAATAGGTATCATGCCATTTATGAAATGTATGTTCAAGACCTGTACCCCACAGTGGCATAACCGAATATATTTTCTCAAATGTAAGTCCGTAATCGGACGACATATAAATTGATAACCCGCTTTCCTGGGTTATTATGTATATTTTGTCATTTTCGTCAACATAAGCTTTAAGTGAATATCCCGGTGTTTGAACGGGATTCCATGTAGCACCGTTATCTGTCGATCTGTTAAGACTGCAGCAGTTTGAACCATGAAACAGCAGGGAACCGTCTTTCATCCTGAAAACATCTCCATAGCCATATTGCTCAAGGTTGCCTCCTGCGACATTCCATGTATTGCCACCGTCTGTTGAGTATTTCGTCGGGTAGGTATTTGCAAAGGCCCATATGGAATTATCATTTGCAACATATACAC
>JBJKPQ010000030.1:0-21904 GCA_046706305.1 Bacteroidales bacterium | reverse complement strand
AAGATAAGGGAACAGCTTCATTGTCACGCGGATGAAATAAGCACACTTGTTTTGCCTGATCCTGTAACAGTTTGTATTCCCGTTTTTTATGGTGGCAGTGAAGGACCCGATTTAAAGTTTGTGGCAGATCAAAATGATATTAGTGAGGAGGAGGTAGTCAGAATTCACAGCTCGACTGAATACTATGTCTACATGCTTGGGTTTACCCCCGGATTCTGTTACCTTGGCGGAATAGATAAACGTATTGAGACACCACGCAAGGAAACACCCCGGTTACGTATACCTGGAGGATCGGTTGGCATTGCAGGCTCTCAGACTGGCGTCTACCCGATTGAAAGTCCGGGAGGATGGCAGATTATTGGCAGGACACCTGCAAGACTTTTCGATACTTCAAAAGATCCGGGTTTCCTTATTGAAGCTGGTGATTATATCCGTTTCTGTCCTGTAGATCACAGCAGGTATCTCGAGATCGAAGCCGCGGTAAAAGCTGGTACATGGGAAGCAGTAAAAATCAAAAAAGACGGTTGATGGGATCAGTAATCGTAAAATCAGCAGGGATGCTTACCACGGTCCAGGATAAAGGTCGTTATGGTTACCAGCGATTCGGCATGCCTGTATCCGGCGCTATGGACCCCTTTTCCTTTGCTCTTGCCAATATTATTGTCGGCAATCGTAATGGTGAAGCCTGTCTCGAGGCAACGGTGACAGGTCCCGAGCTTCTTTTTACAGGCGATTCTGCCGTAGCTGTTTGCGGTGCTGACATGGGGCCACTGAAAAACGGAGTTCCTGTCGGCCTTAACACTATCATATTCATGAAGAGAGGCGACTTGCTTACATTTTCCGGATTACGCAGCGGTTGCCGTTCATACATTGCTTTCTCCGGGGGTATTGATGTGCCTGTGATTATGGGTAGCCGCTCAACATACCTTCGTGCAGGAATAGGAGGGTATATGGGCAGGGCATTAAAGACAGGCGATGAACTTAAACTGGGAGAACCTGCCGGCATCATGCTACGAAGAAATATCCCCGACGATTTGCTGCCGGCATACGACCAGAATGTTACAGTGAGGATATGCCGGGGACCAGAAGCGCACATGTTCAACAGGGAAAGTACCGTAAGTCTGGTATCATCGGAATATCTTGTTACTGAACACAGCGACAGGATGGGCTACAGGCTTTCCGGTAAAACACTTGACGGGTTATCAGCCCGCGAAGGTATTATCTCTGCAGGCGTTACGGCCGGAACCATCCAGGTACCGGGTGACGGTCAGCCTGTGATACTGATGGCCGACAGGCAAACAACAGGAGGGTATTTAAGAATTGCAAATGTAATAAGTACCGACCTGACATTCGTGGCACAGATGTTACCTGGTAACAGTATAAGCTTCCGGGAGGTATCATTAAAGGAAGCCAGGGATGTCGTTTACTCCCTTAACAGGATTATGCTGAAACTACAGAATATCTGACGAGACCAGATATGGGATTACCCGCATAGGCCAGGCCTCAGCCGAGCAACTCCCTGACAACCTCAGATATCTCCTTCCCGTCTGCTTTGCCTGCAAGCTCTTTCGTGGCTGTTCCCATAACCTTCCCCATATCTGCCATGGAAGCAGCTCCCGTCCTGGTAATTATTTCACGTATTTTCACGGCAAGCTCCTCTCGACTCATCTTTGCAGGAAGATATTTCTCCAGAATATCGGCCTCCTGGGTTTCTTTTTGATACAGATCGGGACGATTTTGTTCTTTGTAAATCTCTGCCGATTCCCTGCGCTGTTTGACAAGTTTCTGAATTATTTTCAACTCTTCCTCACCTGTCAGGACAGAGTTGGCTCCCTTTTCCGATTTGGCAAGGATAAATGCGGTTTTGGCAGCCCTTATGGCATCAAGAGCCACCTTATCCTTAGCTTTCATTGCAGTAATGAGATCTCCTGCTATTTTTTCAGTTAGTGACATATTTTATGATTTTGAATTTGCACAGATAATGAATTTTGAACTAAAGTTACAAGAATACTGGTATATTAAAACTAATTATTCAGGGAAAATGAATACTCCCTATAAACATAGGGTAACCAGGAATAAAAACAGGAACAGTTATACGGGTATACTTAAAAACAAATGTTATGGTTTGTACCTTAGAATCGGAGAAGGCTTCTCCGGCAAACCCGGTTGCACCACCAGGCCGCCTGGCATCATTACCTTCAGGTTCAGTTTCTGTTACGACCGTTAACGTCATGTTAATAGTTGTTAAAAGCTTTTAATAACCAGCGTAAAGTCCTACTTTTGAGGTTTTATAAAAATTCTGAGTATTTTTATTTGACACTATAGGAGAAGAAGATGAAAAGGACACTGATTTTTACTGGAATCGGAATTGGTTTAGCCTTTGTAATGTTATTTATATTCAACAGGATAGCTTCTAAACGTAATTCCCCGAATGAATTCGCGGTTGTTAAGGAAGGTGAATTTGAAATATCATTATCTGCAACAGGTGAACTTGAAGCAGAAAGTTCAGTTGATATAAAAGGACCTGATTTTGCCCAAAGACGCTTTGTAAGAGCCAGAAATATTAAAATAACTGATCTTGTCCCGGAGGGAACGATAGTCAGGAAGGGAGATTATATAGCAACGCTTGACAAGACTGAGCTTAACAACAGTTATAAGGACCAGCTTGATCAGCTTAAGACCCTCAATAATAACCTGGAAATGAAAAAGCTTGATACAGCTGTTGTGCAGAATACAATGCGCGATGATATCAGGAACCAGGAATATACTGTTTCGGAAGCCGCCATGACCCTGCGAAACTCTAAATTCGAAGCACCACCCATTATAAGACAGGCTGAGATCGAACTTGATAAGGCAAAGCGTGTTCTTGAACAGAAAAAAAGGAGTTACATGCTTACCCTTGCCCAGAACAAAACGGATATCTCAAACCAGAAACTTTTTATTTCAAGGGTTGAAAGAAGGGCCGAGGATCTTAAGGACCTGCTGGCAGGCTTTACTGTTACTGCACCCTCGCCCGGTATGGTTATTTACAAGAAAGAATGGAACGGAACAAAAAGAAAAGTTGGTTCATCCATTAATTTCTTTGACCGGACGGTAGCCACTCTTCCCGATCTTTCTACACTTGTTTCCAAGACATATGTGAACGAAGTTGATGAGAATAAGGTAAAGCCCGGTCAGAAAGTTTATATAAATATAGATGCATTTCCCGACAAGAAATATACAGGTAAGGTAGAATCGGTGGCCAACATAGGAGAGGATCTTCCCAATACAAACGACAAAATGTTCGAGGTTCTGATAAAACTTGACAAGCTCGACCCAAGTTTAAGACCATCTATGACAACAGGCAACAAGATAATAATGAGTGTAATACCTGATGCAATTTATATACCAACCGAATGTGTACATGCAGGCAACGACAGCATTCCGTTCGTATATACCAAGCGGAAGAAGAAACAGATTGTCCTGCTGGGCAAATCAAATGATAAGAACGTGGTGATTGAAAAGGGGCTTACTCCAGGCACAAAAGTTTATGTTAATAATCCTGAAAAACCCGAACGTTTCAAACTGGCAGGTGAGGATCTTATACCGGTAATAAGGGAAAGAGAACAGGCAAAGCTTGCCGAGCTTGAAAGGAATGTAAAAAGAATAAGGAATAATGATTAGTTTTCCGGTTCTACGTGAATCGTGACTGTAAGATTTTCATAGATACCGGTAAGCTCATTTTCTATTTTATCGCAATATTTATGAGCATCACCTACAGATTCATTCTCCGGTATTTCCATATGCAAATCGAGGAACCTGTAGTTACCGGCTACACGTGTTCTTAAATCGTGGTAATTGACCCCAAGTTTTTTAAGAGTGCCTTCAAGTTCCTCAACTTCCTTTATGGACCAGGCAGTATCGATCAGGGGAGTAAATGCCTTTTTTAGCAGCTGGTATGCTTCCGATATTATAAAGAAGGCGACCAAAATTGCAATAACCGGATCGAGCCATTCAATTCCTGTTATTAATATAAGACCCAGTCCAGCAGAAACACCCAGTGAGGTATAAACATCTGTCTTAAGGTGCAATGCATCTGCTTCAAGGGCTACCGAGTTGGTTTTTTTTGCAACTTTGTATAACCTTGCCGATACAAAAGAGTTTATAACTGCGGAAACAAACATTACTATTGAACCGAGCAGTACGGACTCCAGACCTTTTTGTTCACCCGTGAGTTTCCTGGCAGCTTCAATAATGATCCATATGGCAGCTACAAAAATAAGCAATGCTTCGATCACCCCGGAGATGTTTTCTATCTTACCATGGCCATAAGGATGTCTTGAGTCAGGAGGATTATCAGACACACGGACGGAAAAAAAGGCGATTATAGCTGCAATAAGGTCCATGGATGAGTGGATGGCTTCTGATATAATACTTACAGAACCACTTATCAGACCTACTGCCAGCTTCATTGAGATTAGCAGTGTGTTCGATACTACCGACAGGCGTGCCGTACGGACTTTAGCATTCATTAGACTTTAAATGTAATTTGGTAACACTCAAATATAACTATAAATTGAGCAAGGGCTGCTTCATGGCTACAGAAAAATCCACTGTTTATTAAACAGTTATTAATTCATAAGCTGTCTTTCCAAGCCCTATTTTCTCAGCATGTTCCAGGGCTGCACGCCAGTGAGTGTCGGGGTGTGCTGACCTGAACTTATCTTCGCCCTGCATGTCTCCATGCACGTGATCCCCGCATATCCTGCTTCCTGGCAGAGCCGGTGCTGCTTTAACCAGGTCGGCACAAGCCATATCAAGTGCTACCGGGTCAAATGAAGCGGCCATGCCTATATCGGGCACAAGCGGATAATCATTGAAACCCCAGCAATCACAATCGGGCGATACGTTCATGATGAAATTAATATGAAAGGAAGGTTTGTCTTTCAGTACTGCCATTGAATATTCAGCTATCCTCCGGTTGACCGTCTCAGAAGAATTCTGCCACACAACCCTTGCAGAATCGTACTGGCATACGGCTACACACTGTCCGCAACCGACACATTTATCATAATCGATATGTGCTATTTTGTCCTGTTCCACTTTAATGGCATCGTGTGCACAGAACTTTTCGCATATCCTGCAGCCTGTGCAGTTTGCTTCGTATATCTCAGGTGATCCTCCTGAATGAAGGAACAGCTTACCGCCCACAGAGGCACAACCCATTCCCAGGTTCTTCAGTGCACCTCCGAACCCGGTTACCTCGTGACCTTTAAAGTGATTCAGTGAAACAAGTACATCGGCATCTGCAATGGCGCTGCCTATCTTTGCCGTTTCGCAATATTCAGCGTTGAGACTAATTTCCCTGTATTCAGTGCCTTTGATTCCATCTCCGATAATAACGGGACAGCCGGCAGACATAGGATTGAAACCATTCTCAAAGGCCGCTTCAATATGATCGGGAGCATTTGAACGCCTTCCATAATAGAGTGTGTTACAATCGGTAAGAAAAGGAATAGCTTCTTTTTGCCTGAGCATCCTGACTATTCTGGCAGCATAGTTGGGTCTGATGTAGGCAAGGTTGCCAGGTTCCCCGAAATGAATTTTTACGGCAGTTATCTTTTTACTGAAATCTATTTTGTCAATGCCTGCTTTAATAACAAGGTTATCAAGTTTCTTAAGCAGGTTCTGTGACGGTTTTGATCTGAGATTGGTGAAATAGACTTTTGATTCTGACATTTTTTTGTTTCTAAAAAAGACAATATATTTTATTAATCAACCACTTAATGGTTAATATCATTGTTTAATTGAATTGTTTTACGATTGCTACAAAGGTAAAATAATTATTTTGCCTTACAAGAGTGTCAATGTTCCAATATTCAGATGTTTGAAACAGTATCTCTTATTTTTTCAATAAGCCATTTTGGTGTTGATGTGGCACCACAGATACCCGCTGATTTCTTGTTTATGAACCACGACCTGTCTATTTCTTCGGGAGAAGAGACAAAATGAGTGTCGGGATTAACTTCTTTGCATACAGAATAAAGCATTCTCCCGTTTGAGCTTTCCTTACCACTTACAAAGACTATTGTATCGTGTTTTTTCGCAAAGACTTTCAGGTGCGGCTCCCTGTTTGATACCTGTCCGCATATTGTCCTGTTAACAGAAAGGTGATCTGACGAATCTGCAATACCTTTTTCTTTCATCCTAGAGCGCAGTATTTCCACCAGCTGGTTATATCCTTTCACACTCATTGTTGTCTGGGAGAACAGGTGTACAGGCAGGCTTACATCTACCATGTCGAGATCATCGGGGCCTGAGACGACTATCCCTTCATTATTTATCTGCCCCTGCAGACCTACCACTTCAGCATGTCCTGCCTTGCCAAAGATCACCACCTGGCCCTTTCCTTCAACAGTGGAAAGCCATGCATGTCTTATTTTTGACTGTAATCTTCTTACTATGGGGCATGTGGCCTCTATGATGGAAATATCATTACTTTTAGCTGTTTCGTAGGTTTCCGGGGGTTCCCCGTGTGCCCTTATAAGGACCTTGCAATTTCTAAGCTGACGGAATTCTTCATGATTAATTGACTCCAGTCCCATTGATGATAGCCTTTCAACTTCCTTGTCGTTATGGACAATGGGTCCGAGGGAAAATACTTTTTCACCTTTACGGAGAGCCTTTTCAGCTATTTCCACCGCATTTTGTACGCCGAAACAAAACCCCGATTGCCTGTCAATTTCAACTATCATGTCTTTTCTTTTCAATGATACTGTTTATCCATACCATCTGGTCCTCTACTGTCATCCTGCTGTTATCAAGCACAATGGCATCATCGGCCCTTCTAAGCGGACTAATGTCCCTGTTCTCATCCGCAATATCGCGCGATATGATATTATTCTTGATTTCTTCCAAACCGACATCCAGCCCTTTGGCCCTGAGCTCATTGTACCTTCTCCCTGCCCGTATGTCAACAGAGGCCGTCATGAATATTTTTATGTCTGCTCCCGGAAAAACAACTGTCCCTATATCCCGTCCGTCCATTACTATCCCTCTCCCGGCACCAATCTGCCTCTGTAACTCAACCATTCTTTCCCTTACCTGGTGAACCTGGCTCACACGGCTTACATGCGATGTAACTTCCATATCCCTTATCTCATTTTCAACATTTTCAGAATTAAGGAAAGTCTCATACTCATTTTTGTCGGTATTATATACAAAGTCGATGTGTATTTCGGACAGTGCTTCAACCAGCGAGGCAGTATCGAGTTGCGTGTCGTTTATGAATCCTCTCCTGATACAATAAAGAGTAACGGCACGATACATGGCACCACTGTCGATATAGATATAACCCAGTTCCTTTGCAATGGATTTTGCAAAAGTACTTTTCCCGCATGATGAATACCCGTCGACAGCAATAATAAATCTCTTATTCATAAACTATAATACAAATTTTATTAAGGTTTGTTTCAGATCCTGTTTCTTTTATAAATACTATTCAGATGGAGGATTACTGAAATATGTGTTGATGATCCGGCGAGGTGGTATGTAGCCCTGCCGAATTCAATATCCATAAGTGAGGTGTTAACCCCAAATCCCCATGAGAGACCCACTGTGGAAGTTTTCGAATCAATAGACAGTTCTCTCCGGCGCTGATAATTATACCCTGCACTGAGGTAAAAATTCTTCCCGGGAGTCAGTTCAACCCCGAATACGGCATGCCTTAAGAGGTTTTCCGAAAAACCGGAAGACCCGGACGATATTGTTGTGCCGGAAATGCTTGTATATGAATATGTAAGATCAAATTTCTCAAGGTGTCTCAGTGTTAATGAAAAACGGAAAGGAGCATGTGCCAGAGCCTGGGTGACGCCGGCCTGTATTTCGAATGGAAGCTTTTCCCTGGATTCGCCGGCATATGTTGTCAACTGGTAACCAAGATTCCGTATCACCATGCCTGCTGAAAAAAGACCTGAACGATTGTGCCATTCTGCTCCAATGTCAACTGCAAAACCTGTGGAGGTATATCTTTCGAGATGCGAAAGAACAGGTTTTAAATTGACCCCGATGCTAATGAGAGAATCTATTGTCCTGGAATAAATCACCGACAAGGCATATTCGGCTGCTGAGAAACTGCCTGTTATCGTACCTGACGGATCTGCTTCAGTAAATGATCCGTAGTTTAGATAAGTCATGCCAACGGCAAAATTCCCGAGGTCGCGATATGACCTTGAATACATTGCCAATCCGTAGTTGATCCCTGCAAAATAGTTGACATAATTCAGAGCAAGGCTGTTATCCATGTCACTTTTCAGTAGGGCAGGATTGTGGTAGGACAGGTTAAGGTCATTTACTGGTAAAGAGACGTTGGTACCGCCCAGAGAGGCAACCAGTCCTGATTGTGTAAGGTTCAGAAATTCATAGACATTATCGCCTCCTGTCTGTGCACACAGGGGCAGCATGAGGAATACCAGCAGTAGAAAGGTAAGTGTCTTTTTTCTCATAGCTTTCAATACATGCCAAAGATAGCATGAATTATTTAATCGGCTTAAAGAGATCAGGCGGTCTTTCCTGCAAGAGCCGCAGTCTCGTTTGACATTCTTCTCCCACCGTTTATTTGCGACATAAACAGTCCTGCTATAACTATTGACATGCCGGCCATGTTCTGGAATGTCAGTTTTTCTCCCAGTAAAACAAATGAGAAAACAGCTGTAATAACGGGAATTATGTTTGAAAAGGCATTGGCCTTTGCCACACCCATTTGCTTTAGGGCATAGGTGAACATAACAAAAGCAACACCCGATGCAAACACAGCCAGTTCAATTACAGGTCTGAACATGCTTAGAGTAAAATGAATGGCAAAAAAGTTCTTCATATCGAGTATAATGAAGAGGGGAAGAAAGAGGAGGGATCCGATAATGTTTTGAATAGTGACAATGAAAACAGGCCTGTAACTACCTGTAAGCTTATTCAGAACAAGGCTGTAACCAACTGCCGAGATCACGGCAAGCAACAAAAATCCCAGTCCCCTGATGTTAAAGGATAATGATCCGTCCCTGTTAATAATAAATATAATAACACCTATGAATGAAAGAATAATTCCGGTATAATTTATAAACTTTAATTTTTCCCTGAAAAGAAACCATGCCCCTATAGTTGCAAAGACCGGAATTGTTGATATAAAAACCGAGCACATGGTGGCCGACACATAGGTAAGGCTGAAACTTTCGCCAATGAAATAAGCAAAGGGTTCGAACAGGGCCAGCATAACAAATAACTTCCTGTCAGCTTTCTGTATCTTCATAAATTTCCCGGACAGAAAAAGATACAGGCTCAAAAGGACAGAAGAGATAGCCAGGCGCATTAAAATAATTGTAAGCGGATAGAAAGTCCTGTTGGCAATTTTAAACCATATGAACGACACTGCCCAGAATATCATGGCAGCCATTATTGCACCATATGTTTTAAGATTATTACCCAAGTTTTGAGTCTGCTGTTGTTTAATGTTGAATTACGGCGTGCGAATTTAATTTTATTATTTCTAATTTTTAATATTGTGAAAGAAAAACTTAACTGCTTTCGGATGTAAATATCAACTGTTTCGACCAGTATGGGTCCTGTCTTTTGACGGCATTGATAAATATCAGGATATCAGTATTATATCAAAAAGAACAATTTCGAATACATGATATTATTGATGTTTTTCAGGTTTGATAGTGATTCATAAATTATTATATTTGCCGCCGCGAGGGTTAAAATGGAGATATTTTTTCAGAGAACCTTGCAGGAAAATATAATTAATTAATATCGTAGATTAGATGAAAATTCTGGTATGTATCAGCAATGTTCCCGACACAACGACAAAGATAAAGTTTGCCGAAGGAAATGCCTCGATCGACACCGCCGGCATTCAATGGGTTATAAATCCATGGGACGAATTGTCACTTACGCGTGCCCTGGAACTCAGGGATGACGCCAGCACAGGAGTGAAATCAGTAACAGTAGTACATGTAGGTCCTGCATCGTCGGAACCGACAATACGAAAAGCGCTTGCAATAGGTGCAGACAATGCCATAAGGGTAAATGCGGAGACTAAGGATGCTTTCTTTGTTGCTTCACAGATAGCAGAGGTAGTTAAGACAGAGCAGTTTGACATAATAATGAGTGGAATTGAGTCGAGCGACTATAATGGATCCATGGTAGGCGGGATGGTTGCCGAGTTTCTTGGTATTCCTTCCGTATCGGCTGTCTCCGGTATTAATTTCGATAACGGCCAACCTGTTCTTACTCGTGAGATTGACGGGGGAAAGGAAATAGTAAGTGTGCCTGTTCCATTTGTGGCCATTGTCCAGAAAGGAATTGCCAAAGAGCCAAGGATTGCAGCAATGCGTGGTATCATGATGGCCAGGACAAAACCTGTTAAGTTGGTTGAACCGGTTGCCGGGGAAGCTCTTACAGAGGTTGTTGAGTTTGAAAAGCCTGCCCCGCGTGCTGCATGCAGGTATATTGATGCGGAAAATGCCGGGGAACTGATTGACCTTCTTCAGAATGAGGCCAAGGTAATCTGAAAGTAATTTTAAAACAGTAAATTGTAAAAATATGTCAGTATTAGTATATACAGAGAACTGGGATGGTAAATTTAAAAAACTATCCTTTGAACTTGTATCTTATGCAGCCGCACTTGCAAAAATGGCCGGCACTTCCGTAACAGCAGTTTCAATTGGAAAAGTAGAAGAGGAAGAACTGAAAAAGCTTGGTAACTATGGAGCTGCCAGGATCTTAAACATTACCGGAAACCAGTTGGGAAACCTTGATAACCAGGTTTATACCAGTGTTATTGCCGACGCAGCAAAAGAGGATGGTGCTTCTGTTATTGTTATTGCCAATAACAACGAGGGAAAAGCAATAGCACCAAGGCTTTCCGTCAGGCTCAAAGCTGGTGTGGGATCAGGGGTTAGTAAACTGCCTCTTAGTCTTGAACCTTTCACAGTTTATAAAAGGACTTTTTCGGGCAATGCATTTGCCCATCTTACGATTAACACTGATATCAGGATAATTACCCTTGCACAAAATTCATTCGACCTTGTGGAGACAGAAAACAAGGCAGTTATTGAGAATCGTGAAGCAAACATCGATAGTTCACTTCTGAAAACAACAGTGAAGGATGTACAGAAGCAGACAGGAAAAATGCTTCTTACAGATGCCGACATCGTTGTTTCGGGAGGAAGGGGTATGAAATCACCCGACAACTGGGGTCCGCTTCTGGAACTGGCATCATTGCTGGGGGGCGCAACGGCTTGTTCCCGTCCTGTATCGGATGAGGGCTGGAGACCACATGATGAACATACCGGTCAGACCGGGAAAATTATAGCTCCCAACCTGTACATCGCCGTAGGCATATCAGGAGCTACCCAGCATCTGGCAGGAATAAGCTCATCAAAATATATTGTAGCTATCAACACCGATAAAGATGCACCAATTTTTGATTCCGCCCAGTATGGTATAGTTGGTGATGCTATGAAAGTGCTTCCCAGGCTCGTTGAAGCTGTTAAGGCAAGAAAATAACAATTTTCGGATCAGGGATACTTTACAGATATTTTAAATAAGGACTTTTCCTGTTGAGGACAAGAATTATAACCTGCCAAACATGACTAAACAGATAATATTTGCGGTCACTCTGTTAATTACTCTCGGAGTTTTTACCTATACCATACGAAGACTGATAGGTTTCTTCAGGTTCACACGCGCAGCATTCCCGGTAAGGGATTTCGGCAAAAGAATAAATGTAATGCTCTCTGTCGCTTTCGGGCAGAAAAAGATTTTTCGCAGGCCGGTAATAGGTATGTTCCATGCGCTTGTCTTCTGGGGATTTTGTGTAATACTCATCGGAAGTATCGAGATGGTAATTGACGGATTGACAGGCACAGATAAGGTTTTCCAATTCCTGGGGCCAGTTTATAATGTTATAATGGCTTCAGGCGATGTTTTTGCGCTAATAGTGGCCATTTCCATAATCATCTTCCTCATAAGGCGAATATTCTTTCATGTTAAGAGGTTTGAAGGAATAGAGATGAAGAAAATATCTCATATCGATGCCAATATCGCTTTAACAATTATTCTGCTTTTAATGGTGTCGTTACTGGCGATGAATACAGGCTATGTTGAATACAGGAATCTTACCGGGGAAGCTGTTGCCGGATCCTATCCTGTCAGTGCCACCCTGGCAAAATGGTTTGGTGGCGGGCAGGCTGAAACATACAGGCATATATTTGAAGCCTCATGGTGGGCACATATACTTCTTATATTCCTATTTGCAAATATATTGCCATACTCAAAACATTTTCATGTTTTCCTTTCAGTACCAAATGTATTCCTGTCGCGGCTTGATCCGCTGGGCAAATTGCCCAATATGGACAGCATTACAAGGGAGGTTAAGCTTATGTTAAATCCGGAGACTGCCTTTGCTCCTGCTGAAACCGGTGCCCCGATAGAAAGGTTCGGAGTTAAGGATGCTGAGGATGCCTCCTGGAAAAACTATTTTGATTCATTATCGTGCACGCAATGCGGAAGGTGCACATCAGTATGCCCTGCTAATATTACAGGGAAGAAGCTTTCTCCCAGGAAAGTAATGATGGACCTGAGGGCCAGGATGAAGGAGAAGGGTCCTTTGATGGTGAGTAATGGAAGAGATTTCAGCGATAATAAATCACTCCTGCGCGATTATATCTCCGAGGAGGAGCTTTGGGCATGTACAACATGTAATGCCTGTGCTAAGGAATGTCCAATCAATATAAATCATCCGACCCTTATTGTGGATATGAGAAGATACCTGGTTCTTGAAGAAGCCTCGGCTCCCGGAGAGCTTAAAACAGTCTTCAATAATATTGAGAATAATGGAGCTCCATGGCAGTATTCTGCCGAGGACAGGCTTGAATGGGCAAAAGACCTTGAGATTAATATTAACTGAAGTGATATGTTGGTACCCGTAATGGGAGATGTTACAGATAATTGTTAAAACCTGAAAAAAGTCTAATATATTAATATGGAAACCCGGAAGATTGAAGTTCCTGTAATGGCCGATCTCTTTGCAAAGGGAGAGAAACCAGAATACCTGTTCTGGGTAGGATGCGCCGGTGCCTTTGACGACAGATACAGAAAAGTTGTCAGAGCCTTTACAAAAATACTCACGTACCTGGAGATCAGTTACGCGGTACTCGGTAAAGAAGAAACATGTACAGGTGATCCTGCAAGGCGTGCCGGTAACGAAATGCTTTACCAGATGCAGGCTATGCAGGTAATTGAAACACTTAAGATGTATGAAGTAAAA
Source organism: Bacteroidales bacterium (assembly GCA_046706305.1). Taxonomy (GTDB): domain Bacteria; phylum Bacteroidota; class Bacteroidia; order Bacteroidales; family VadinHA17; genus LD21. The sequence goes on along the minus strand of JBJKPQ010000030.1, from coordinate 8,598 downwards.
AAGATTATTACAATTTGTCCTCATTGTTTCAATATCTTTAAGAATGAATATCCCGACCTTGGGGGGAGCTATGAAGTAATCAATTACCTTCAGTTTATCGACAGGTATATCGGGCAGGGAAAATTAAAATTTGATTCCGCTTCCCTTGGTAATGTTTCTGTTACATATCACGATCCGTGTTATCTGGGCAGAGCCAATGATATTTATGATGAACCACGTCATATTCTTCACAGCTTAACCGGAAATGTAAAAGAGATGCAGCGTCATAAAAGTTTCGCCCTTTGCTGCGGAGCAGGCGGAGGGCAGATGTTCAAAGAAGCAGAGAAAGGAAACAAGGAAATATTTATAGAAAGAACCGAAGATGCTCTTGAAACAGGAGCCAAGGTAATTGCCACAGCCTGTCCTTTCTGCATGACAATGATCACTGACGGCCTGAAATACAAGAACAGGGAGGAAGAAATTAAAAATATGGATATAGCTGAACTAATAGCACAATCACTTAATATTTAAAATTAATCCAAAAAATAAACTGACTAAAATGGAAAACAGTAAACTCTTGAAAAGTGGTGAATTCCTTGTAAGTGACATAGAAGCCAGGGATATTTTCATTCCTGAAGAATTCGATGAGGAACAGCGGATGATTGCCCAGACCTGCAGCGACTTCCTTGAAGCCGAAGTCTATCCGAATCTCGAACAGCTTGAAACAGGCGACAGGGACCTGATGAAAACAATCCTGAAAAAGTCGGGTGATCTTGGATTAATGGGTGTTTCAATACCAGACGAGTTCGGAGGTTTCGGACAGTCATTCGTTACACAGATGCTTGTTGCCGAAACTACCGGTGCCGGATATTCTTTTTCAGTAGCTTATATGGCACATTGTGGCATTGGTACCCTTCCAATAATGTATTATGGCAACCAGGACCAGAGGGAAAGATATGTCACCAGGCTGGCAACAGGTGAGATGATAGGGGCATACTGCCTTACAGAGCCCGGAGCAGGTAGTGATGCCAACTCGGGAAAAACAAATGCCACCCTGAGTGAAGACGGGAAATACTATATACTCAACGGCCAGAAGATGTGGATCACGAATGCAGGGTTTGCTGATTCTCTTGTTGTTTTTGCAAAAATAGACAATGACAGGGTACTTAGTGCTTTTGTTGTTGAAAGCAAATTCCCGGGTGTGGTTATCGGGGCAGATGAGCACAAGATGGGTATCAAAGGATCATCAACCGCACAGATATTTTTTAATGATGTAAAAGTACCGGTAGAGAACCTCCTGGGAAAAAGAGGAGAAGGGTTCAGGATTGCCCTGAGCATACTTCATATGGGAAGGCTGAAACTTGGGGCCAATGTTCTTGGTGCGGCAAAAAAAGCCATTACCGATTCGGTAAAGTATGCAAATGAGAGAAAACAGTTTGGCGTACTTATCTCAACATTCGGTGCTTTGAAATACAAAATGGCGGAACAGGTCATTCGCCTGTTTGCTTCCGAATCGGCTGTTTATAGGGTAAGTAATGACATTGATAACCTCATGAAAAAGCTCACTGTCGACTGTGGCGACTACGGAAGAGCCTCTATTGAAGCTATCAGCCATTATGCTGTTGAAGCCGCTATACTTAAGGTTGTCGGTTCCGAAATGCTCGATTATGTTGTTGATGAGGCAGTGCAGATATACGGTGGGATGGGATATTCCGCTGAAATGCCCGTGGAAAGAGGCTACCGCGATTCCAGGATCAACAGGATTTTTGAAGGAACAAATGAGATAAACAGGCTTCTTGTCGTCGATACGGCAATGAAACGTGCAATGAAAGGGGAATTTGATCTCTTCGGTGAAGCCGAAAAGCTTTATGCTGATCTTAACAGTATTACTGACGGAAAGAAAGAAGGCGAAAGTTATTTCGAAACAAAGAAAAGGTATATAGGCAACTTCAAAAAGACAATCCTTCTTTGCATAGAAGGTGCTTCAAAGCGCTTTGGCAAGGGACTCATACAGGAGCAGGAGGTACTCAATAATATTGCCGAGATGATGATGGAAACATATGTAGCAGAATCTATGGCATTAAGAGTGGAGAAGATGGAGTCAGTTAAAGGCGACGTCTCTCTATATAAGGATATGCTTGATACCTATGTCTTTGATGCAGCTGATATAGTAAGAAAATCGGCTCTTGAAGCTGTCGGCTCTTTCTCTTCAGAAGAGAACTGCGCTCCGCTTGTTGCGGCAATAGAAAATCTTTCAAGGGTTGATTGTCTTAATGTTAAGGATGCACGCCGGCGTATTGCCGATAAACTCATCGAAGACAATATGTACAAGTTCTGATTCTAAATAGGACTTCTAAATAATATCAGTGAGAACCATGGGCAGCTATGGTGGCAGCCGTTACGGATGCTGCTATGGCTGCCTGGACCTCCCTGATAGCAAGGTTAATTTCCGAATTCATAATATCACCCTTAAGCAAATCAACATTCTTCCGTTTCATTGTTTTTGCTTCTCCTCTTTCTCTTGAAAGCAAACGGTATGCTTTTGATGCTTCGACCAGACCCAGAAGCATCAGGTCGTCCTTCTCAGGTTTCTTATTGTAAAGCAGGAATTGCCGTAAATGTTCTATAAGGTTATTTCTTATACTTTTATCATTTATCCAGAACCTTCTGTAAGGGATTATATTCAGGAATTTTCTCCTGTCTATCCTTATAATGCCACTCTTTTCAAGACCTGCAGCCAATTCATTGAAAATAAAACGGCTTCTTCGCGTTAACCTGTTTATCCAGAACGAAATCCTTCTGTTACTGCCTGATTTCATTATTATGCCTGCAACCATGTCATGAACAGCATCCCCGTTCTCTGAAAATGATGGTACAAGCCTTTTGTTTTCTATTGTGAAATCTTTCCTGCTCAGTGCATCCATCAGTACTGCACCTGTCAGCGTATACCTGAAATGAATATGGTCAATTGCTATTCTTCCCTTAAGAGGATTAATTGCAAGTATCAAAAATAATTCCGTGACTGCCCGGGCCATAAGCATAAGATTTAGATATTTAAATAATTATTCGTAAATTTAGAAAAATATAAATCAACCTGAGCGGTGACATAGATCAATTTTTAACATGACAAACAGCACTTAAAGTGAGCCAAATTTGTACTTTATAAGGTGCTTTCAATGATGATAATCAGGTATATTTGTGAATAAAATAACACTCATAATAATCTAGGTAAATTAACAATAATTTAAATATGGATAAGAAATTTAATATGAAAAAGCAAATTCTGGTTGCAACGGTATTGATTGCCTTTATAGCCGGAATTTCTTCATGTGAAAAGTACACTTTTATGCCTCCCGTAATCAATCCGGTTGATACAATTCATTTTTCAACGGATATCCAGCCTATTTTTACGGCAAACTGTATAACATGCCATGGCAGCCTGAGAGCTCCGGATCTGAGGGAAGGGAAGTCATACGAGGCACTTACCACAGGAGGCTATGTGAACCAGCCGGGTGAGACAAGTATTCTTTATACCCAGATGACTAAAGCAGATCATGCACCGAGATCGTCGGATGCTGACAAGCAGAAAGTTCTTATCTGGATTAACCAGGGCGCCCTTGATAACTAAAAATAACCAAACCTGATAATACATATTGACATGAAAAAGAATTTGATCCTTTTAACATTTTCATTCTTCCTTATTTCTTTTTGTGTGCAGAATGCAACTGCGCAGGAAGAATCCACACCAGTGAGCGGTACCTTTGCAACAAATATGCTTATTGATAACCAGACTATTGAATCTCCTTATAAAGGTGGATTACAACTTCAGATCCAGCACAGATTCAGTACTATTGAAAACTATCACAACCTCTACGGCATTTATGGTTCTGCCAATACCCGCCTGTGCCTTAATTACGGTATTACCGACAGGATAATGGTAGGAGTAGGTACCACCAAAGATTACCAGCTTCAGGATATACAATGGAAATATGCTATTTTACGCCAGACAGAGGACAATAAAGTACCTGTATCATTATCATATTTCGGTAATGTAGTGGCCGACCTGAGGAGCAGCGATAATTTTGGTCCGGAAGCCAGTTTCAGGGAAATACACAGGTTTTCATATTTCACACAGCTTATTATAGCCCGCAAATTCACTGAAAAGATTTCAGCCCAGATTGCTCCTTCTTTCATATATTTTAACTCCGTTCCAATTTACAGTGATGTCAGCGGTTACAAGAATATGAATTTCGGTCTGTCAGCAGGTGCCAGGGCAAATCTCTTCGGCAATCATTCACTTATAGTTGAATATGATCAGCTTCTTACAAAACAGGATCTTGATACTCAACCTAAACCAAACCTTTCTTTTGGCTGGGAGATCAATACTGCAACCCATACATTCCAGATATTTGCAGCAAATTATAACCAGATTATCAGCCAGAGAAACCTTGTATTTAACACAAACGGCAAGTATCTGTTCGGTTTTAATATTACTGTAAGGTTCTAACAATAAAACAAGATTTCAGGAATGAGCTTTTATAAGTTCCGGATCATTATTCTGTTCATTTTTACCTTTTTAAGTTCAGCGACATTTGCAGGCCGGTTTGGTTCAGGGCTGAAGGAAAGTACGGATCAGGATACAACATCCTATGTTTCGCCGTATGCGGAAGATAATGAGAAATGCTTTAAATGTCACGGACAGGCGGTGTATGAATATACCAATGAAACTCTTGGAAGGAAGGTGCGCGACCTTATGTGTTCCGAGAAAATTATTAAAAGGGAAGATTTTTACAGGTCAAACCACAAGAGTTTCAGCTGTACCGATTGCCACTCTTTTGATTACACAACCTTCCCACATCCGGGGGCACTCAGGATGGAACAGATGTTCACATGCCTCGATTGCCATGCCGGAGATGAAAGGTTTGCAAAATATCATTTTGAAGAGATCGACAAGGAATACAAGGAAAGTGTACATTTCCTTCGACTTGCCAAAGACGGTTTTTCATGCTGGAAATGTCATAATCCGCATACCTACAGGGTAAATGTGGGTAGTGATAATTACAAAAAGAAAATTGCATATGATAATGCAATATGTCTTAACTGCCATTCCAATTTTAATAATTTTCAGCTGCTGACCGACAGGAAGGAGATTAATATCATTCAGAAGCACGACTGGCTGCCAAACCAGGCTGCCCATTTTGCCAATGTAAGATGTATTGAGTGCCATACCAGGGTTAATGACAGTATCCCGGTCTCTCATCTTATTCTTCCAAAAGAACAGGCTGTCAGGTTGTGTAATGAATGTCATTCCCGGAATTCCCTCCTGATGGCTTCATTGTATAAATTTGAGTCTAAGGAAAGCCGGCGCAACGGGTTCTTTAATGCTATTATCCTTAACTCATCTTATGTTATAGGTGCCAACAGGAATGAATATCTGAACCTGGCAAGCCAGATTATGTTCCTTGGTGTACTTGCTGTGATAATCGTTCATATAATTTTCAGGTTTCTTAAGAAATCATAAAAAATCATAAAGGAGAAAGCAATGTATCTTTACCCAAAATGGATAAGAATCTGGCACATTTTTAATGCTGTGTTATTTATCATTCTTATTGTAACAGGATTGAGCATGCAGTATACAGGAAAGGAAAACGCAGCTTATGTTGTTGGTTTTGCCAAGGCTGTAAGAATGCATAATGCTGCAGCTATTTTATTGACTATTAACTATGTAATATTTGTTACAGGTAATATCATTACTAAAAACGGCAGGTATTACAAGATAGAAAGAAAGAAATGTGTTTCCAATCTTGTCAAACAAATGCAATATTATTCCATAGGGATGTTTAAAGGTGAAAAGAAACCATTCCCTGTGACTGAAAAAGAGAAATTCAATCCCCTCCAGAAATTCAGTTATGTCCTGGCCATGTACCTGGCTCTGCCCTTGCTGATAATATCAGGGCTGGGCCTGCTCTTTCCGGAAATAACAATAACAAAGTTCCTGGGTGTCAGCGGACTTATTTATACTGATCTGCTGCATATCACTATGGGATTCTTTCTTTCTGTGTTTATGCTGATCCATATTTATACATGTACCCTTGGGGCAAAGCCATCCTCTCTTTTCTGGGGCATGATAACGGGTTATCACAGGGACTGATAGTTTATTCAAGAATATATTAAGGGCCCTGACGGCAGTTCTTTTTCCGCACGACCCTGAAACAAAAAAAATGGAGGGTGTCTCAAAAGGCACCCTTTCTTTTTGTCTTTTCATTTCTTTTGCTCCTCCAAAAGAAACGAAACAAAGAAAAAGAGTCCGGAAATGATAACTTCAGCCTTTTTTGGCAAAATGCCTCAGGCTTCACGCTCCCAAAAAAGGCTGCAAGTTCGCGCCATTTCCGGTTTGCCAGCACACTCTCTGAAGTTTTAAATTGTTGATAATTAGTGAAAAGAAGGGGGATGCCTCCCCCTTCAAAAACCCCAGGTTATTGTAACTTGAGGTATGCAAATTAATGTTAGAACAAAGGTAGTCTTTAAAGATTACACTCCCAATCAAATTTTACTTCTTCCACCATCTCTGGAAGAGATGATTGATCCCAACCATCCGGTTAGAGTTGTAAATCAAGTCATTGATAGTCTTGATATAAATGCATTACTAAAGAAATATAAAGGAGGAGGTTGTTCGAGTTATCATCCAAGGTTAATGCTTAAGATACTGGTTTACGGTTATCTTACCAATCTGTACTCGAGTCGCAAGATAGAGCAGGCTGTGACACAGAACATCCATTTTATGTGGTTAAGCGGGATGTGTTATCCTGATCATAACACTATCAACCGCTTTCGGAGTGACCGTTTAAAGGGAGTACTCAGAGAAGTGTTCAACCAGGTTGTTCTGCTGCTTGTTGATAGTGGAATAATAACTTTAAAAGAAGCCTATCTTGATGGGACCAAGATCGAGGCCAATGCAAACCGGTATACTTTTGTATGGGGCCGGAGCATAACAAAAAGCAAGGAAAGAATCAGCACGCAGCTTGATGAGTTATGGTCATATGCAGAATCAGTGGCCAGGGATGAACTTGAGAATAATGAGCCTGATGGCTTTAAAGAGATCAATCAGGAGTCTGTCAGAAGAACAATAGAGAGTATTGACAATGCGCTAAAGAATAAACCGGTAGATAAGGAAGTCAGGCAGAAGGTTAACTATGCCCGTAAGAACTGGCCTGAGAATCTCAAGAAGTATGAACAGCAGGAAAAGACTCTTGGTAATCGTAACAGTTACTCAAAAACTGATCCTGATGCTACCTTCATGAGAATGAAAGAGGACCATATGTTAAATGGCCAGTTAAAGCCAGGGTATAACTGGCAGATAAGTACAGAGAACCAGTATATATTAGGATACACTCTCCATCAAACTACCAATGATACTGCCACACTTAAATCCCACATGGAATCTTTAAAAGAAAATCTGGGAAAGATGCCTGATACACTTGTTGCAGATGCCGGATATGGATCTGTAGAAAATTATGAATATCTGGAAAACAATAATATAGAGGCTTTCGTAAAATACCAGTATTTCCATAAAGAACAGAGTAAAAAGTGGAAAGAGGATCCATACAGAACTGACAATTTACCGTATGATGAGAATGATGACAGTTATACCTGCCCTATGGGCCGGAAAATGAACTTTACCCAAGAAAAAGTCAGAATATCAGATAACGGGTTCAGGCAGGTCACCCGGTTATACCAGTCACAAAACTGCAAGGGATGTCCGGTAAGAGAAGCATGTAATAAAAGTAAAGGCAACAGAAAAATAGAAATAAATCCAAGACTAGCTTATTATAAATCAATCATTAAGGAACGATTAACGAGCGAAAGAGGTAGAAAATACCGAAGTCAGCGACCTGTTGATGTTGAAGCTGTTTTTGGAATCATAAAATGGAATCGTAATTATAGGAAATTTTTGCTCAGAGGTCTTGAAAAAGTGGAAATAGAAGCTGGATTATTGGCTTTATCACACAACTTGAGCAAAATAGCAGCAAGGAATTAACAGAAAATCCTTGTTTTTACCCGGAATCCGATCAAAATCGCCCTGGAAAATATATGTTCTCATAAATCTTCAGAAAAACTAAAATAAAAAAGCCGTCTCAATTACTTATGAGACGGCCTCTTATATTAGTATTTCGGTGCTACAAGGTTGACGATGACATATATAAAAAGCACAGTAGTAATCAATGCATATACCCAAAAATATAATTTTCCTTTACCTTGCCGTTCTATTGGCAATTGCTCATATTTCTTTGTTATTTCCTCTTTCTTTCTAAATAAAATAAAGAAGTTTACAGCGGTTAATGAAACGTAAAGAAAAATACCAGAGTAAATAGCACTACTCTTAGATATGTCAAGATTAAGAAAATAATTAGCAACTACACCTAAAGTTAAAATGTTCATACATTGAAAGAAAGAAATTCCAATGAATGCATTAAATCCAGGATTATCGTTAGTTTTTACCTTCTTAAGTAATTCATACAGTGAACCTGCAACAAAAAACTGGACAATTTATTAAGCTACTAATTGATTTATAAATTTCTCTTTTTTATCTTTAATTGATGTTTTTATAGCTGTATGTAT
>JBJKPQ010000029.1:0-30721 GCA_046706305.1 Bacteroidales bacterium | reverse complement strand
CTATGGGATTAATTGTAAGGGAGAAATTCGACTTAAGTGATGCATTCTGTGCATTAAGGTTCTCCTGGCTTCTGATAAGGTTGAGTCTTGTCTTTTTAAGCGTGGGACTGTTAGTCTCTGCAACTTTCAAAGCCTGTTCGAGTGTTAACCCTGTCTGGGCTTTTGCAAAACTGAACCCCGGCAATACCATGCATATTATCAGCAAGGCTTTGAAGGGAATTATAACAAGGTGTTTCATATAGGTTGTTTTTTTCTTTTTCTGCTGTTTCAACATCTTTCTGAAATGAAAATGATAATATAATATTCTTAATTCTCCCTGACCCATTTAATTGCATCCCCTATTACTATTCTGCCGGATGACTGGTTTGTTAGTACCACTTTTGCCGTGTCGGGTGACAGGTAATACCTTCCAAGATTGTTCCAGCCGGCTTCTGCTTTTTCATAATCGAGGGTTATATCGTCTACTCCTTCATCGTGGTATATCTTGTAATGCATGTCCTTGTAGGGATTTTCAGGCTGTCCGTCATTCATCCCGGGACCTCCGCGTCTTATCATCATCCTGTCGGGTGTTTTGCCGATATAACTGTAGATATCGTAGTATCCGGGCTCTTTTATTAGTGCTTTCCAGCTCACTGACCTGTCTCCCGATCCTCCTCTTGTATAAACAGCTGATCTTATATATTTACCATAGTAATCAGACTGTACAACAGGTTGCCAGTATTCCGGTATGAAGTACATACTTATTGACTGGTAGCTTTTTCCCTGGTCTGACTTTATACCCAGGAGCCTTTTAAGAGGACTTGATGTGTTTTGCACACTTGTTGTAAATCCCGGATCTTCATTATCAACTATTATATCTGAGGGATCAGAGAATGCAGGGATCTTATCAAGTATTTCCTCTCCTGTAAATTCGGGTATGTTGCCTTTTGTTTTTACAATGTCACCTATCGGCATTGTTATCTCACCGGGAATATTCCTGGCAAATAATGTGTTTATCATCATCTCCCTGGGCTGAGCGTCGAGTACAATGCCTATCTTTTTTGCCTCTTTGGGTTCCATCAATACGATCCTGGAAATATCTTCTGACTCCATGCCCCTTCCCTGCATGGAGATAGATATCCTTTCCCCTCCACCCTGTATGGATATGGATCCCTGTCTGCCTCCCCGTCCAAAACCACCGGTCCTGAAGGAAACATTGAACAGTCCCGCAACATTCTCAGGATTTGAAGCTGTGAAAGTTACCTGGTATCTGGTTCTGTTACCAACAACAATCTGGCTGGTCTTCAAGCCGGAAAACAGGAATCCCGGTTGCTTTTTACCATTGAACCAACTGTTGAGATAGGAATAAAATTCAAATCCGAATCTGTCCCTGATATCATTATTAAATTGTTTTATGTCGACCCTTTTGAATCTGTTCTCCCTGAGATATGTTGTAAACCACCCATTGAATTCCTCAATGCCTGCCCTTGACCTGAGCAGGTTAAAGAACCAGTCTCCTTTCACTGCCAGCACTGTTCTTATAGTGTCGCCCTTGGGATCGCGGGCAAGGAGATCCCTGAAGCTTACCCTGTTTAAAATCAGGTTGGCCCGGTCATTATCAGAAAGATCGCTGAAAAATCCACCAAACCTGCGCCTTGGACCGGCATCCACCTGCTGCAGGTGGGATTCAAATACTGCATTGATAACCGGGTATTCAAGTGAATAGAAATTATTCCTGAAAAAGTAGAAACTGGGTCCCAGCAGGTATCGTCCGGGTTCATTAAATGCCCGGCCGTTTATAAAGGTAAAGTTCTCACCATTGATGAATGTATTTCTTATGAAGTTATTGAATATTCTGACCTCTAACTCCTTATCTGTTACAACCTGGTTATTCCTCTGATTCCTTTTCTTCTGACGCTGGAACTGCTTGGAAAAGCCGGCATTCTGCAATGTAGCCAGTTTTTCAGGCAGCAGCACCATTGATGGCTGTACTTCAGCCCGTGTCTGAGTACATTCTCTTGGGTAAGAGTAGAACTGAATCGGTACTTCCACAAGGCTTAGTGTGCTGAAAGGAAATTTCACGGAAAAACTGGTTTCAAGGTCCCTCATAACTCCTGATACCATATTTTTCAGAGTGTCCTGCAACATGCTCAGGTCCTTTTTGTAATAATCATGACCCGGGAAATAATATGTAAGGTATTCCACTGAATCAATCTTAAGGGTGTCGGTCCTGTAATTACCAATTGCGACCGTGAGACCGGTAAGCGGACTGCCGGGCCTGAATACATGGTAACCGCCGGCCTCGTGCGATATCCCTTGGGACACGGCTGTAAGACCTTGTTCATCCTTGACTCTCAGTGTGTATTTTGTGAAGTCAACCTTTATGCGGGCCGGATTAGAAGGATAATAATTAAGTGAAGGAGAAGGGTACCAGTAAGTCTCGGGTGTCAGCAGCAGATATTTTTCAGTAAGAAATGCCTGTCGCTTATTGACATTCACCATAGCAATCCTGTAGGGTGTTTCCTTGAGATTATCACTGTAACTGGGGTAACAGAACGACTCATTAATGCCTCCTGTATATGCAATGAAAAGACTGTCGGTAAAGCCCGGATCCAGGGATTTTCCGGGTGTTATATCAATAACCTGGTTTACCCTTCTGAAAGAAAGTTCTTTCCCGCCCGATGTAATTTTCTCAACTCTGAGAGCAGGATTGAGGGTAAATATGTAATGGTCTATGGGTTCGCTGTTGTCATTCTTAATTTCTATCGACGCAGTGGCTTTTATGCTCTTCCCATTGTGAAAGAGATCTATATCGGCGGCGGTCAGAGCAGGAAAATTCATGTCTTCAAATTCCCTGTTGGCTTCAATAGTCATTTCTTTTTCTTTAACACCAGAGCGGAAATCATTATAAGTATTATAGGCACAGAAGCCTGAAGCGATGAAGAATATTGACATCAGGATGACCGATATGCTCCTTTGCACTCTCGATTGAGGAAGACGGTTAAAAAGCAGAACAGTGGCAAGGATGAGTCCCATACCAAGAAAAAGGTAAAGGAGCCGCTGGTTAACAATAAGTGAAAAATCATCAAAACCTACTATCCCCGATTTAAAGAGGGGAAGGCCGAAAGCCATATAGTCAAACAGTGAACCTGCCCTGAACCAGAGGTAGAACATGTCCAGGGCCGCAATGCCCAGGAGAATGAGAAATGTGATTGCCTGGTTCCGGATCACAGTCATTAAAACATAGGCAAGACCAAGACTGAATATTATTGTAGGCACGCATATTATAAGGAGATACGACACATAAGAAACAATGTCTACATCCATGGTCTTTGAGATAATGTTGACCAGAAGAGCAATAGAAAGTATAAGGATGTCGAGCCCGAGGAACAAACGAAGAATACCCCATGTCTTGCCAATAATATACTCAAAATTCGACATTGACCTTGTGTACAGTACTTCATTGGTATCAACCTTCTTGTCGCGTTTAAGGAAGTCTGCAGCCAGAAAGATCACTACAACAGCCTGACCGATATTGAGCAGGTAAAGGTTAACAAGAGGGATCGATGATGAGATTGCTACAAGGCTCCATTGTTCGTCGCCGACAGGTGAATATATGCCAATATTCATGAAAACGAATATCACAATGGCCCCCAGAGAAAAAAGCCTGAAGAACCAGCTTCTTCTCAGTGTCTTTGCCTCGTATCTCGCAACTGTGCTTATATTGTGAAGAAATGTCATATGCTGGTTTTATTATTATTCTATAATATCAGCATGAAGTTTATGCTCCATATAATAGACATATGCGTGTTCAATATTTGGTATTATCTTTTCATATTTATATTCAGGGGGATTGTCCGAAACGATCTGTACTTCCCATCCCGATTCAACAGGTATGGTGCTGATAACATTATAATATTCCTTTACCCTGTCATATTCATACTGGTTCAGGTGAAGACGGAAAACATGTCCGTCGGCTTCATTGACAAGTCCTTCAGGTGAGCCTGCAAAGACGACCTCTCCTTTATTCAGCAGGGCCATGCCCTGGCAGGTGGAAGATATATCACCTACTATATGTGTGGAAAGGATTATAGTAACATCATGCTGACTGAGTTGCGAGAGTATGTTCCGGAAACGGATCCTTTCGTCGGGGTCAAGCCCTGTTGTTGGTTCATCCACTACAATTATCTTCGGATTACCAATAAGTGCCTGAGCAATACCAAGTCGTCGTTTCATACCCCCCGACAACTTGTTGGCCTGCCTGTCGCGTACCTCCAGAAGCCCTACCTGGTCGAGTAATTTATCAACCTGATTCATCCGCTCCTTCCTGTTCTTAAGACCGGCAAGAGAACCTGAATAATCGAGAAATTCCCAGGTCCTTAGAGAAGTGAAAAACCTGAAATCCTGGGGCAGGTAACCAAGCATCTTCCTCAGCTCCTTCCTGTGTTTCTGAATATCCATCCCGTTAACGAGTACCACCCCTGATGAAGGTTTCATCAAGGTAACCATGATCCTCATAAGACTGGATTTTCCCGCACCGTTAGGCCCCAGCAGACCGAACATACCATTGCTGAATTCAAGGGTCACATTTTTAAGGGCATGGTTGCCGTTTGGATATATTTTGTTAAGTCCCTGTATTTCAATGTTCATAGGTTTAGAGGCTTTTAATCTTAGGTTCCTGGTTTCAAAATTTACGTGGGATGATAAATCCTTTGTTTGCCGGATAGCTGTAAATTCTGAGTTTATTGTTATATCACTGTAAACGGGAACAATTTCATTTACATTTGACTCTATAAAGACGACAATTATTTCAAATGTTACACTAAATTATTATGTTCTGCAACATAATTGCATTTTTTCTGTTAATTTTCTAACGTAAGTCCTGGTAATAGAGATGACTTATTTTGATTATCAGGCATGAATATTTGCTTAACCCGGCACAATATGCTGTGAAGAGTGGGAGATAAAGTATACAGGGGAACCGGCACTATTCGCGTTCTCAAAATAAAATTCATATTTTTGTAGATTAAAATTTGCTGATTGACATATATTACCAATAAGAAGAAGATCATCAACGATCCGGTATATGGATTTATAAATATACCCGGTGATTTTGTATTTGATCTTATTGAGCATCCATGGTTTCAGCGCCTTAGGTATATCAGGCAGCTGGGACTGACCGGGTTTGTATATCCGGGAGCCATTCATACACGCTTTCAGCACGGCCTGGGGGCATTACACCTGATGGATATGGCTATCAGTACACTCAGGAACAAGGGGGTAACCATAACACCTGAGGAGGAGGAAGCTGTCAGTATTGCAATACTGTTACATGATGCAGGGCACGGTCCTTTCTCGCATGCACTTGAGAAATCCATCATAACGGGCATCAGTCATGAAGACATGTCCCTGTTACTTATGAAGAAGCTCAACGAGGAATTCAATGGCAGGCTCGATCTGGCACTGGCAATTTTCACAGGTAAGTATCAAAGGAAATTCTTTCACGAACTGATAAGCGGTCAGGTTGATATGGACCGGCTTGATTATCTTCGGCGTGACAGTTTTTTTACAGGGGTGATAGAAGGATCAGTAGGCTCTGACAGGATAATACGGATGCTCAATGTGGTAGATGACAGTCTTGTTATTGATGAAAAAGGGATCTATTCTCTTGAAAAATTTCTTGTTGCCAGGCGACTCATGTACTGGCAGGTCTATATGCATAAAACGGTCCTTTCATCAGAGAGCCTGCTTGTGAAGGTACTCAAAAGAGCCAAGGAACTTGCCGGCCGGGGAATCGAACTCTATGCTTCTCCTGCTTTGAGGTTCTTTCTCTATAACCAGATAGGGTATAACGACCTGGTACAGGATGGTAAGTTTACACCGGGAATCATAGCTTCAAATTTTACCCGGCTCGATGATTCGGATATTTTTGTTTCTGCCAGGTACTGGGGCGATCATTCAGATAAGATCCTGTCCGATCTTTCGGGGAGACTTATGAGAAGAGGGTTGTTTGCCATCGAGCTTCAGAATGATCCTTTCTCTCAGGAAAGGGTAAACGAATTACGATCACGTGCCGGCCGTTTGATGAATATCGACAAAGGTCTCGAGGATTATTATGTGTACACCGAGAGTGTGTCAAACATGACCTATACCACAGGTGAACCTGAGGTGCGAATACTTCTGAAGAACGGGAATATTGCCGGTATATCTGAAGTGTCGGATATGTTCGACCACAGGTTTATATCTGAGAGAATAACTAAATATTTCCTTTGTTATCCTAAAGAATGCAAATAATTTAAAATATTATAAAATGGAATTTACTGCTGCTACAATTGCCGGTTTTCTGAACGGTGAAATAGAGGGCAACCCTGATGAAAAGGTCAGTACGGTTGCCAAGATAGAAGAGGGACAAAGAGGAGCTCTGTCATTTCTGGCAAATCCAAAATATGAACATTATATTTATACTACCTTGTCTTCGGTTGTCCTGGTGAATAAGACTTTTATTCCTTCGTCTGAAATAACAGCCACTCTGATAAAGGTGGACGATGCCTACCAGGCATTTGCTTCTTTGCTGAAGCTCGTCGACCAGGCAAGACCCAGGAAAAAGGGAATACATCCGACTGCAATAATAGAACCCACTGCCACAATAGGTTCAGATGTTTATATCGGAGCTTATGCATGCATTGGTGATAACTGTGTAATTGGAGACGGATGTTCCGTTTATCCTCATGTTTATATTGGAGATAATACCAGACTTGGCAGGAACTGCACTATCAATCCGGGAGTTAAAATCTACCACGATTGTGTTATTGGGGAGAATTGCACTATTCATGCAGGTTCTGTTATCGGGGGAGACGGCTTCGGATTTGCCCCGCAATCAGACAGCGAGTATATGAAGATACCACAGCTTGGTAATGTAATCCTGGAAGACCATGTTGAGATAGGTGCCAATGTCACAATTGACAGGGCTACAATGGGATCGACTATAATCAGGAGAGGAGTTAAACTTGATAACCTTATTCAGGTGGGTCATAATGTTGAAATAGGCGAGAACACTGTAATGGCTGCACAGACAGGTATAGCAGGTTCGTCCAAGATAGGTAAGAACTGCATGTTCGGCGGACAGGTGGGCATATCCGGCCATGTTAAGATACCGGCTGGAACAAAAATCGGAGCTCAGGCAGGTATCCTTGGTGACATAAAGGAAGAAAATGCTATTCTCCTGGGTACACCATCTATGGATCATAAGAAGTTCCTAAGGTCATTTGCAGTATTTAAAAACCTTCCGGACCTGCAGATGAAAGTCAACTCAATTCAAAAAGAGGTTGAATCTGAGAAAAATAAATAGTATCCTGCTTCGTTCGGATTGAAATTCATTGTTTTAAATTTAGTTAAAAGATAAATTTCTGGATTGTTCGAAAAATTTTTATTTTTTTTGTACCCGGATTTTAACTTAATACCTGATATTAATGAGTGAAAAACAGAGGACCCTGGCAAAAGAGGTAAGTCTTTCGGGAAAGGGTTTGCATACCGGTATCGAGGTAACCCTGACATTTAAGCCTGCCCCCGATAACTTCGGATATAAGTTCTGCAGGGTTGATCTGCCTGATAAACCGATGATTGATGCCCTGGCAGAACATGTTACAGATACATCAAGGGGCACAACACTTGTACATAATAATGCATCGGTATCTACTATAGAACATGTTCTTGCTGCTCTTCATGGTATGCAGATCGATAATGCCATAATAGAGCTAAATGGTCCGGAGGCACCCATAATGGGAGGATCTTCCTGGAAATTTGTTGAGGCAATACATGAAGCAGGTATCGTTGAACAGAAAGAAGAAAGGAATTATTTTGTTGTCAAGCAGAAAATTACTTTTTCCGATGAAGAACACGGTGTCGATCTTATGGTATATCCCGACGATCATTTCAGCGTTAATGTCTTTATAGATTATAACTCCAGGATACTTGGTAACCAGTACGCAATTCTGGATAATATAGATGATTTTGAAGAGGAAATAAGCCATAGCCGTACTTTCGTATTCTTCCATGAACTGGAACCTTTATTCAGGATGGGACTTATCAAGGGAGGTGATCTTGATAATGCTATTGTGATACTTGAAAAAGAGGTAGATCAGTCGGAGATAGACCGTATTGCAACAATGTTCAAAAGGCCGGGTATAAACACTCATACTGCTGGTGTCCTTAATAATACGGAGTTAAGGTATCCCAATGAACCGGCTCGTCATAAACTGCTTGATATAATGGGTGATCTGGCACTTGTTGGCCATCCTATTAAAGGGAAGATCGTGGCAACACGTCCAGGGCATCATGCCAATACACGTCTGGCCAAAGTGATGCGGCAGGAGATGAAGAAGGCACTTCTTAAGAAAGATATTCCTGTTTATGATCCCAATATTGAACCTGTTTTTGATATAGAGGATATAAGAAAACGTCTTCCTCACCGATTCCCCTTTCTCCTTGTTGACAAAATTATCGCCCTCGGAGAAAGCTCAATTGTAGGTGTGAAGAATGTTACATTCAATGAGGCATTTTTCCAGGGACATTTCCCGGAAGAACCCGTAATGCCGGGAGTGCTTATGGTTGAGGCTCTTGCCCAGACAGGAGGGCTGCTGGTCCTCAGTACTGTTGATGAACCTGAGAAATATTCAACCTATTTCCTTAAAATTGACAAAGTGAAGTTCAAGAGTAAAGTAGGACCGGGAGATACACTGATACTGAAACTTGAACTCGCCGATGTTATAAGAAGGGGAATAGTGACTATGTTCGGCCAGGCTTTTGTCGGTAATAAACTGGTGGTTGAAGGGGAACTTACAGCCCAGGTTGTAAAAAATAAATAGTATCAATTAATGATCTCAAATTTAGCCTTTGTTCATCCGGATGCAAAAATTGGTAAAGATGTAACCATAGACGCATTCGCATATGTGGCGGGGAATGTTGTAATTGGTGACGGGACTTGGGTAGGACCTAATGCTACTGTCCTCGATGGCGCCCGCATTGGTAAGAATTGCAGGATATTCCCTTCGGCCGTTGTGTCGGGTATTCCGCAGGATCTTAAATTCAGGGGGGAGGATTCAACAGCTGAACTTGGAGATAATACTACCGTGAGAGAAGGTGTGACGGTAAACCGTGGAACCGCTGCTGTTGGTAAGACTGTGGTGGGAAGCAACTGCCTTCTGATGGCCTACGCACATGTAGGACACGATTGCCTGATAGGGAACAACTGTATTATCGGCAACGCAACCGGACTGGCAGGTGAAGCTAAGATTGACGACTGGGCAATTCTCAGTGGCGGAACTCTTGTTCACCAGTTTACCCATATAGGAGCTCATGTGATTATTGGAGGCGGATCCAAAGTACGTATCGATGTGCCTCCTTATATCAAAGCAGACAGGGAACCACTTTCTTATATGGGACTTAATTCCGTCGGACTGAACAGGAGAGGTTTCGGGAAAGAGAGAATAGAAGAGATACACAATATATACAGGGCTATCTATCAGAACGGTATGAATTTTACAAAAGCCCTTGCTCATGTGGAGAATGCATTCAGCCCGTCAGAAGACAGGGATTATATACTAAATTTCTTCAGAACCTCAGAAAGAGGTGTGATCCGTGCAAGGTAGACCATATTGATTATCCGGCCTCCATCCACCCCCTGGCTTTGAGCTCTATCTCAGATCCTCCTTCACCTATCAGGTAATAACCCGATTCAGCAGGTGTAATATGGCCTATTACTTTCACATTATCCATCTTTTCCGCTTTATCGTACATGTCAAGTGGTAAAGTGAACACTAGTTCATAATCTTCACCACCATTCAGTGCAGGTACAAGAGGATCAAGATTGAACTCTTCGGCAATTCTGGCAGTCTCATAATCAACAGGAATTTTGTTGGAGAAAATCCTGCATCCTGTATCAGAAAGCTTGCATATATGCATCAGGTCAGATGCCAGTCCTTCCGTTACATCAATCATCGATGTAGGAATGATCCCCGCTTCGTTCAAACCAGCAATAACTGACACGGGAAACTCAGGTTTTAATTGTCTTCCTATTATGTATTCGAAGCCTGAAAGATCAGGTTGTGTATTGTTGTCACCGGAGAAGAGTTTCCTCTCTCTTTCCAGAACCTGTAATCCCATATATGAAGCTCCGAAGTTACCGGTAACACAAATAAGGTCATTTGGTGAGGCGCCGCCGCGCATCACCAGCCTGCTTTTCTCAGCCGAACCTACCGCGGTCAGGCTTATTGTCAGCCCGGTTACAGAACTGCTGATATCTCCTCCTGCAAGATCAACTTTATATTTCTCACATGCCAGTTTTATTCCCTCATAGAGTTCATCGGTATGTTCAACCGAAAACCTTGAACTGATGCCCAGGGCTACAAGTAATTGCTCTGGCTTGCCGTTCATAGCATATATATCAGAGACAGCCCTGATAACCGATTTGTATCCAAGGTGCTTCAAAGGATTATATACAAGGTTAAAATGAATGCCTTCCAGCATGAGGTCGGTGGAGACTAATGTAAGCCTGCCTCTGTTGTCTATGACAGCCGAATCATCACCTATACCGGCTATTGTTGTCTTGTTGGCACTTCTGATGCCTGATGTCAGATGGTGTATTAGTCCGAATTTACCGAATTTACTTATTGACGTATTGCTCTTTTCTTCTTTTCCCATTCTTCAATATAATTTTATCCCCTTACCTGTTTTTTCCTCTTACCTGTCCCCGGACCCCTCTTACAGTCCCCCCTTTCTTAAGTCCCTTTGTTATTTCCTGACTATATCCCTGCCAAAAGGAGACAGGGCAACAGCAGTCAGCTTGAAATGCTGTAAGCCGAATGGTATACCAATAATTGTGAGGCATAATAATGCTCCGAATATTGCATGGGTGACTGCAATCCAAAGACCTCCTGTAAGAAGCCAGATGATATTCATCAGTATGTAAAGGCAGCCTGATGCCCTTTCGTGAACCCTGGTGTCGCGTCCAAAGGGCCATAGGGACAGAGAAGCCATTTTCAGAGTCTGGATGCCAAATGGTATTCCTACTATTGTTATCATCAGAAACAAACTTCCGACAAAATACTCAACTGCTATTATAAGGCCGCCGAATATCAGCCATATGAGATTTCCTATCAGGTTCATCAGGATGCTGTTTGTATTATTCGAGTACTACTTTCTTGTCTTTTGGATATTTTGCCGACCACGTTAGAATAATCTGTTTTGTTTCCCCCGGCCCCATCGCCAGGTTCCATTTAATTTCACCTGTCTGTGAGTTCAGGTCTCCTCCCGACAGCTCAACAGGATCAATGCTGATACTGCTGTTTGAAGATACCGGCAGCTGATCGGCAACAGTTATGTCAATACGGCTGTCCTTATTGTTCCTTATAGTAATTAAATAGGACAGCGTTACTGTTCTGTTGGATCCTATGGTACGTGTGCTTGTAAAATCTTTTCTTTTCTCCCTGCTTACAAGTATACTGTTATCTGATCCCAGCGAAATTGTAAGAGTGTCTTTCATCTGGTTAACATTCAGTGTTGACTTGCCTACATATGAGTTTTCAAAGTAAAGAGTCGCCTCGCCGTTCTGCAGGCTGAGCTTCGACCAGTCCGGAATATTGGCCGTCAGGTATGCCTGGGAGGAAAGCTTGGGAACAGTAAAATAGCTGTAACGGGCTGGTGTACTTATTCTTTGTATCTCAACTGTCTGTGTCTTCCCATCGGATGGAATTGAACAGGGTACTGACACGTCAAAGCTGATTGTTGTCTGGTCGATACGTTTGCTTACCGCGATAGCCGGTGCTTCAGGTGGAGGCTTTGCCATTGCCTCTTCTGTAACAACCTCGTTACGGGCAGGTACCCTGCTCTTTACCACTACTCCGCTTAACCTGCCCTGTAGCAATGCGACCGGCGGGTTATAGAAATCTATGAACCAGGGATTAAGCTCAGGAATATCACCGGAGCGCCAGGGTGTGGCATTGGAGAAACTGAGTTTTACATCCTTCCATTCAACACCGGTGTTTTGGGAAACATTGGCCCTGTAGATAATTGACACCGGATTTTTTATATCGCGGGCCCTGATATCGTAGGATGGATACCATCCGGCATGCGAGACCACGTAACTTATTTCAAGGCGTCCTGTGACCTGTTTGTCCGATTGTACCATTACAGTTATTTCACCTGAAGGGAGTTGCTGTCGCCCCAGCTTGTCGGATAACTGGTTCTGAAGAGCCGTAATCTGCCTGTCATAGTCTTTTATAAGCCTTTGCTTTTTTAGAGTCGACATTGTAACCTGGTCAATGTTACTGGTATACATATCCATCAGGTTTTTAAACTGCTCAAGTGAAAAGCCTGACGATTTTACCATTATAGTCTGATTGGCCCTTAGGAAATCAGCTTTTTCCTTAAGTATGCCAATAGCTGCCTTTTCATCTTCGGCCTTCATTTTAAGATCCTCTATCTGATCTTTTATTTTTTTAATCTCCGGGGTGTCTTCAAGGTTCTGCAGGTAATTGTTCTGATGGTTTACAGACAGAATGGTGAAGTTGCCAAATCCTCTGACCTGGATGCTCTGCATATCAATATACGGGGAAAGTGCCGTAAGCCTGAATGCCGATTTGCCCGGCGTTACAGTTATGGTTGCCTCCCGGTCAACCTGTGCCCTGTCAGGGAATACCGTGACATGTTTTAAATCACTCCTGACATCCTTGTTTTCCTGTGCTGCTATTGCGGCTGTGCCAAGGAAAAATAGCAAGAATATACCGGTTTTTTTTATCATATCTGCAGATGTGATTAATATTATTCTAAAGGTAGTGATTTTTTAATTAACCGGTATATGCCGTATATGCCGGGCTTACGTAAATAAACATGGAACTATCGCGTGTTAATAATGCTGATTTCACAAATCAGACGGTAATGCCTGCGATAGTGCGCAAATTTGAGAAAGATCAGTTACCGTAAAATAATTTTTCAGTGCTTTATAAGGTCAAGGTAGCTGATTGTCTCCTGCTGGCCGGCCGGAACATTTCCAAAGGGGCATCCGGGTACGGGGCAATCGACAACCTTATGCTCTTTATTATCTGCAGGTTCCCATCCCATTATCATGAAAAGGGCGAAAAAGCCTACCACGTAAGCTATGGCGATATGCCAGCCTTTCCTGACCCATAGAAACACGTCCCTGCCCTCGGGAAATTTATTTGTTATGGCAACCCCGGCTGATGAACCGAACCAAACCATAGAACCCCCGAAGCCTACTGTGTAGGCCAGCATCCCCCAGTCGAAATGTCCCTGGTCGAGGCATAGTTTTGTCAATGGTATATTATCAAATACTGACGACAGGAATCCTAATGAAAAGGCAGTGAACCATGATGCTTTTGGTAATTCTTCCACAGGCATCAGCGAAGCGCTGGTTACAAGACAAAGAAGGAATAATGTGCCTTTTATTGAGCCCGGGATTTCCTTCCATGGCATTTTTATTATAAATGACCCTATTATAAGTGCTATCCAGACACCCAGGGCTGGCATGTCATAAACTATATTCATTACAATGGCTCCAACTAGTATCAGGCCGACGACAAGAATTCTTATCCAATCGACCCTTGCACCACGTTTGGCATCTTTCTGTATACGATGATAACGGTCCTGCTGATGTGATCCGATCCATGCAAAGATCACAAAAGCAACTGCCGAAGCTATAAAGGCGTGAAGTACACTGAAAGCACTTACGCCGTCAATCCACATCATTGTGGTTGTTGTATCCCCGACCACACTGCCTGCGCCTCCGGCATTACTGGCAGCAACCATTGCGGCAATATAGCCAATGTGCACTTTATGCTTGAAGACTACAAGTGCAATTGTACCACCAATGAGTGCAGCTGCTATGTTATCAAGGAATATTGACATAATAAACACGAAGACGAGAAGCATCAGCGGGCCTTTCCAGTCGTTGGGAAGGTAGTGCGGAAGGATATCGGGAACTCTCGATTCCTCAAAAATTTTGGATAATAAGGCAAAGCCCAGAAGCAGGCCCAGCAGGTTCACCAGTATACCCCATTCGCCCTGTCGCATTTCCTTATTTGTAAGCTGCTCCAGAATCGGATTGGATCCGAACATATGCTCTGCAAAATGGAACCCCGGATCGAATATGAATTTGTAAATGAAGAGAACAGTAACGCCGGTAAGTGCAACCCAGAAAGTCTTATTATGGAATATTGCTACTCCAAGCAGTATCATACCGAAAATAATGAATTCCACTCTTACGGGGCCTATTGAAGGTGGTTTGCCTGTTGAAGCAAAAATAAAAAGAGGTGAACTTAGAAGAATCAGGAGAAGGATTGTCTTTTGCGGCAATCTTCCGGCAGAAGGTGAGAGCTTCTTTATCATATTTTTCAGTCTTCAGGTTAGTCAGGCAGAGGCCAAAAATAAATAATAATTTATTTATCTTATATGATATATGTCGGTCATTTTTTCAGTTAAGTCATTAAAACTGACAGAACCGGGAGCACCCGTCCTGCCCGGATTTGTTTTTGTAGAAACTGCAGGCACAGGTTTGGCCGCAGGGGTGTCTTCCTTATCATCTGTCGGATTCCAACCCATTATAAGGTACAGGGCAAAAAAACCTATAACATAGGCAGCTGCTATATGCCATCCTTTCTTTACCCATTGAATGACGTCCCTGCTCTCCGGGAATTTGTTTGTCATGGCAACTCCTGTTGATGAACCGAACCATATCATTGATCCTCCGAAGCCAACGCTGAAGGCAAGTATTCCCCAGTCGAAATGTCCTTCCTCAAGACAAAGCCTGGTAAGAGGAATATTGTCGAAAACGGAAGAGAGCAAACCAAGGAAAAAAGCTGTCATCACCGATGCAGCAGGAAGGTCATTAACCGGCATCATTGAAGCACTGGCTACAAGGCATAGAAGGAATATGGTCCCTTTTATTGCCCCCGGAACCTCTTTCCATGGTATTGGTCTCAATAAGCCTCCCAGCAGAATTGCTATCCAGACACCCAGGGCAGGCATATCATATAATATATTAGATATTATGGCTCCTGCCAGTATCATTCCTACCATGAGTATTCTTACCCAGTCAATTTTAGCACCGGGGGTGGCATCCTTCTGTATCCTCTGATATTTGTCCTGCTGGTGTGAAGCAAACCATGAAAAGAAAAGCAACGCAATGATTGCCGCTATGAAACCATGAACGACACTGAAGGCTGAGACGCCGTCTATCCACATCATTGTTGTTGTTGTGTCTCCGACCACGCTACCGCTGCCCCCTGCATTGCTTGCTGCCACCAGTGCCGCTATATAACCCATGTGAACACGGTCTTTAAAAACGACAAGTGCTATGGTGCCGCCTATTAAGGCAGCAGCAATATTGTCGAGGAAGGACGAAAGTATAAAAACAAAGACAAGCAAAACGAAAGGACCCTTCCAGTCATCAGGCAGGTAGTTCGGAAGTACATCGGGAACACGGGATTGCTCAAATATCTTTGACAGGATTGAGAATCCCAGGAGAAGCCCGAGGAGATTAAGTAGTATCTCCCATTCCCCCTCCCTTAAATTTCTGTGAATAAGCTGATCAATGAAAGGTGTTTTCCCGAACAGATGTTCAGCTAAATTAAATGACGGATCAAAACTCATCTTGAAAACAAGCAGAACGGAAAGTCCTATAAGAGCCACTACAAAAGTGTGCTTGTGAAAAAGAGCCACACATAAAAGTATCAGGCCGAATATGATGAATTCAACTCTAACAGGGCCTACCGAGGGGACACTGCCTGTTGCTGCAAAGAGA
The DNA here is from genome assembly GCA_046706305.1 of Bacteroidales bacterium. Lineage (GTDB taxonomy): Bacteria > Bacteroidota > Bacteroidia > Bacteroidales > VadinHA17 > LD21. The sequence continues at coordinate 14,928 of JBJKPQ010000029.1, read as the reverse complement.
CTTGCAGGGAATAATAATATTAATGAGATTAGCAGAACTCTCTTACCGTAACTCCTGATGAGCGACGAAACGGGGTTTTTCATTCAAGTATTTTTTTGAAGTATTTCAGATTACGAAGGACTAAATAAAGTGCTAAATTTATATATATTTTTTAATTGTAAATCAAAATATTATTAAGAGCACTTTTGTTTTTTGTTTATCATTTAATATTCATTTTTCATGCTTGTATCTGTCTCAAGTCCTTATTTTTTCTTAATTTTGCATTCTTATTTAGATTAAATATAATTAACAAAATAACAAATACATCTTAGGTTTGTTTAAACTGGTGTAATACTAGGTATAAAGAAGAAATGGAAAAAGATCAGGATAAAATATTGAGTGATGTAACCTCCGGTGATTATAAATACGGATTTTATTCCGACATTGAAATGGACCGTATTCCCAAAGGTCTCAGCGAAGAGGTTATCAGGATGATTTCCGCGAAGAAGAATGAACCTGACTGGCTTCTCGACTTTCGTCTTAAATCTTACAGGCACTGGGTTACAAAGAAGATGCCCGGATGGGCAAATCTAAAGATTCCTTCAATTAACTACCAGGATATAATATATTACGCTGCACCGAAGCAGAGAAAGGCTCTCGACAGTCTCGATGACATAGATCCGGAGCTTAAGAAGACTTTTGATAAGCTCGGTATTCCACTGGAAGAGCAAAAACACCTGGCTGGTGTTGCCGTTGATGCGGTTATGGACAGTGTTTCTGTTAAGACTACCTTCAAGGAAACCCTTGCCGAACTGGGAATTATCTTTTGTTCCTTCAGTGAAGCAGTAAGGGAATATCCTGACCTTGTTAAGAGGTACATGGGTACGGTGGTTCCTTATACAGATAATTACTTTGCGTCTTTAAATTCGGCAGTTTTCAGCGACGGTTCATTTTGCTATATCCCGAAAGGTGTGAGATGTCCCATGGAATTGTCTACTTATTTCAGGATCAATGCGGCTAACACCGGGCAGTTTGAGAGGACTTTGCTTATAGCAGATGAAGAGGCGTATGTTAGTTATCTTGAAGGATGTACTGCCCCGCAGCGTGACGAAAACCAGTTGCATGCCGCGATAGTCGAAATTGTGGCAGAGAAAAATGCAGAAGTGAAATATTCTACTGTACAGAACTGGTATCCAGGCGATAAGGATGGTAAAGGCGGCGTTTTTAATTTTGTTACCAAACGCGGAATGTGTAAGGGTGAAAACTCGAAAATATCGTGGACCCAGATCGAAACCGGTTCGGCAATAACATGGAAATATCCTTCATGCATTCTCAGAGGCGATAACTCAACAGGTGAATTCTATTCCGTGGCTGTTACAAACAATCATCAGCAGGCTGATACCGGAACCAAGATGACACATATTGGCAAAAACACGAAAAGTACAATAGTGTCAAAGGGTATTTCCGCAGGCAAAAGCCAGAACAGTTACAGGGGGCTTGTAAAGGTGCTTAAGAATGCAACAAATGCCAGGAATTATTCACAATGCGATTCTCTTCTTATGGGAGACAGATGCGGAGCACATACCTTCCCTTATCTTGAGGTAGACAACCAAACTGCAATTGTTGAGCATGAAGCGACAACATCAAAGATAGGGGAAGACCAGATATTCTATTGCAATCAGCGTGGCATATCCACCGAGGATGCAATAGGACTTATAGTAAACGGTTATGCACGCGAAGTGCTTAATAAACTGCCGATGGAATTTGCTGTTGAAGCTCAGAAATTGCTTCAGATAAGCCTTGAAGGCAGTGTAGGTTAAATATTATATAAATTTGATTATGCTTGTTATTGATAATTTAAAAGCAGCTATAAACGGCAAGAATATCTTAAAAGGGATAAGCCTTGAGGTTAAACCGGGAGAGATACATGCCCTGATGGGACCTAATGGTTCGGGTAAAAGTACTCTCGCAGCAGTTCTGGCAGGTCGTGAGTTTGTTGAGGTTACTGAAGGGTCTGTTACTTATAACGGGAAAGATCTTTTGGCTATGCCGGCTGAAGACAGGTCGAAAGAAGGCGTATTCCTGGGTTTCCAGTATCCGATAGAGATACCGGGAGTAAGTATGGTTAATTTCATGAAAACAGCTGTTAATGAACACAGGAAACATAAAGGACTTGAACCTTTATCGGCATCAGATTTTCTGAAGCTGATGAGAGATAAAAAAGAACTTGTTGAAATAGATTCAAAACTTGCAAACAGGTCTGTGAATGAAGGCTTTTCGGGCGGCGAAAAAAAGAAGAACGAGATCTTTCAGATGGCTATGCTGGAACCAATGCTGGCCATACTTGATGAAACGGATTCAGGTCTTGATATAGATGCCCTGCGTATTGTTGCAAACGGTGTTAACAGGCTGAAAAAGCCAGATAACTCATTTATTGTCATTACTCATTACCAGAGGCTGCTTGATTATATTGTTCCTGATATTGTACATGTGATGTACGACGGAAAGATAGTAAAAACAGCAGGGAAAGAGCTTGCTCTTGAACTTGAGGAAAAGGGATACGACTGGATAAAAAAAGAGGTAGAAAATAGTATTGTGGCATGAGTGTAAGTACTGAAATAGCCGACAGGTACCTGTCGATCTATTCTGAGAATATTGACAAGATCTCGGGTAATTCCTCAGCTTATATCAATTCTTTCAGAAAAGAAGCGTTTGAAAAATTCATGGAACTTGGTGTACCTACAAAGAAGAATGAAGCATACAAGTACACCAATCTGAATATTTTCTTTGACCATGATTATAAGAATTATTTTATCCCTGTAGCCGCTGATTTTGCAAGGGCGGAAGAATTCCGATGCGATGTTGCAAATCTGGATACTCACGGGATTGTCCTTTTGAACGGCTTTTACCCGACAATTAACGGTAAGCTCAGGCAATTGCCAGGAGGGATAATAGTTGGAAGCCTGAATGAAGCAGCTTTGAAATATCCCGCTCTGATAAGGGAACATTACGGGAAATATGCCGGTAGTGACACCGACGGGCTGATTCATCTGAATACTGCAATGGCGCCTGATGGTATGTTTATGTACGTTCCTGAAGGGGCGGTACTTTCCAAACCCGTACAGATTGTTAATCTTGTTTATTCGGAAGAGGATATATTCAACCAGCACAGGAACCTTATTATCGTAGGAAATAACGCAGAGGCTTCCGTGATGGTTTGCGATCATACACTTTCGCCCAGCAAGTTCCTCACTAACGCTGTAACTGAAGTGTTCGTTGGCGAGAACTCTCATTTTGACCTGATAAGGGTTCAGAATGAACATAATAATGCAGGTAAAATAACGCATACATTTATTCACCAGGAAAAGAACAGTGTGGCCTCATCCAATAACATGACCCTTCATGGGGGGCTTGTCAGGAACAGCACCTATCATTACCTTGGAGGTCAGGGCGCTGAAGCTATGTCATTTGGTCTTTTCCTGACTGATAAGTGGCAGCATGTGGATAATTATGTGAGCGTTGACCACGCTTTTCCAAATTGCAGCAGTAATCAACTCTTCAAGGGGGTACTCGATGATATGTCGACAGGCTCATTTAATGGAAGGATACTGGTAAGACAGGATTCCCAGGGAACCTTGGCTTACCAGAGAAATAATAATATCCTGCTTACCGATGATGCAAAAATGGACAGCAAACCCCAGCTTGAAATATATGCTGATGATGTTAAATGCAGTCATGGAGCAACTATAGGCCAGCTCGACGAAGATGCCCTTTTCTACATGAGGGCAAGGGGAATTGACACCCGTGAGGCAAGGTTGATGCTAATGTTCGGGTTTGCTCATGAGGTGATTCAGAATATTAAGATTGAAGCATTACGCGACAGGCTTGATAAGCTTGTTATGCAAAGGCTCAGGGGAGAATTGTCGAGATGCGCCAGCTGCGTTGTGAAATGCGGATAACAACAGAGGGAAGGTGAAAGATATAAATAAAATAAGGGCTGATTTCCCGATACTGGGCAGAGAGGTTTATGGTAAGCCGCTGGTCTATTTTGATAATGGAGCGACAACACAGAAACCCCAAAGTGTAATTGATGCCGTTACTGAGGTTTATACCTCATATAATGCCAATATTCACCGGGGAGTTCATTTCCTCAGCGATCTTGCCTCGGAAGCTTATGAGGCTGCCAGGGAAACTGTGCGCGCATTTGTTAATGCCGGCAGGAGGGAGGAGATCGTTTTTACCCCGGGTACCACGGCTTCCGTTAACGGAATAGCGTTTTCATTCGGTGAACGCTATATTAAACCGGGCGATGAAATTATAGTGAGCCATCTCGAACATCATGCCAACATTGTGCCATGGCAGATGATGTGCGAACGAAAAGGAGCATTCCTGAAAGTTATTCCCGTAAATGACGATGGAGATATACTGATGGACGAATACAAAAAAATGCTGTCTCCCAAAACACGACTCGTATCAGTGGCCCAGGTGTCCAACACTCTTGGTACCATTCTTCCAGTGGAAGAAATAATATCAGCAGCCCATTCCATTAATGTACCCGTGCTGATTGACGGTGCACAGGGCATTCAGCATGGCGTTGTCGATGTTGCGGCAATGGACTGTGATTTTTATGTCTTTTCAGGGCATAAGATTTATGGTCCGGCAGGAATAGGAATTATGTATGGTAAGGATAAATGGCTCAGCGAACTTCCCCCTTTTCAGGGTGGCGGCGACATGGTGGACCAGGTGACATTTGAAAAAACAACATATAACGATCTGCCTTTTAAATTTGAAGCCGGAACAACAAATTACCCTGCTGCAATCGGCCTTGCTGCAGCACTGGATTATGTTTCTGGTACCGGGAGAGAGGATATAGTGCTGCGCGAAGAGGAGCTGCTTAAATATGCAACTGAAAGATTGTCAGGTATAGAAGGCCTGACAATTTACGGTAATTCAAAAAAGAAAATACCGGTTATTTCTTTCCTTCTTAAAGGTATCCATCAGTATGATACCGGCATGGTACTTGACAAAATGGGTATTGCAGTAAGGACCGGAACCCATTGTGCCCAACCTGTTATGGACAGGTATGGAATTGACGGCACCGTAAGGGCTTCATTGTGCTTCTACAATACAAGGGAAGAAATAGACAGCCTGGTTGAAGGACTGGGCAGGGTGAAAAAAATGTTTGAATAACTGATTGTTTATGACTATCAACGAAATACAGGATAAAATCATCGAAGAATTTTCCACGTTTGACGACTGGATGGATAAGTATAACCTGTTAATAGATATTGGAAAAGATCTCCCGATGATAGATGCCCGTTATAAAGTGAAAGATTTTCTTATCGAGGGTTGCCAGTCTAAAGTATGGCTTCATCCTGAATACAACGGTAAAATAATATCATTCAGTGCTGACAGTGATGCAATTATAACAAGAGGAATAGTCGCCCTTCTTATAAGAGTGCTCTCAGGACATACTCCTGAAGAGATACTGTCAGCGGATCTTTATTTTATCGACACTATAGGGCTTCGTCAGAATCTTTCACCCACACGTTCAAACGGACTGCTTTCGATGGTACGCCAGATAAAACTGTATGCCATGGCATACAGCGCTGTAAAAAAATAATAAATTTATACTATGGATCCGTCAGAACAGCTTGAAATAGAAACAAGGATAACAGGTGTCCTGAAAAGTATATATGATCCCGAGATCCCGGTTAATATATATGACCTGGGTCTTATATATGAAGTTAACCTGGATGATGATCATGTTGCTCATATTACTATGACCCTTACGGCCCCTAACTGTCCGCTTGCTGAAGAACTGGTTGAAGAAGTCAAATATAAAGTAGGCGGAACAAAAGGTGTTAAGGAATGTGATCTCAACCTTACTTTTAACCCTCCCTGGGATAAAAGTATGCTTAGCGATGAGGCAAAACTGCAACTTGGATTCCTGTAAATAATTTTTCTGCGGTATAATGACCGGATCAGATATAAGGATGAATACACAACTGATCAGGGAAAAAGCCCTCGAATCAGGTTTCGACCTTTGTGGAATTGCAAAGGCAAGGCTTCTTGATCAAAGGAAAGAGATCCTTGAAACTTGGTGCTCGGTTGGGATGAATGCCGGAATGCATTACCTTGAACGTAATACTGACAGAAGAGCAGATCCGCGCATCCTGCTGCCAGGTGCAGAATCAGTGATTGTAACCGGACTAAATTATTACACGGGCCGGCCGGAGACTCCAGACGGGACACCTATTATTTCAAAATATGCATATGGCGTCGATTACCATATAATAATCGATGAAAAACTGGAAGAGCTCCTTGATTTCATCAAATCAGAAATTCCTGGCGCAGAAGGTAAGTGTTTTGTAGATTCCGGCCCTGTACTTGAAAAAGGGTGGGCCGTGGAAGCCGGTCTAGGCTGGCAGGGACGACATTCACTTATCATTAACAGGGATCTTGGTTCATTTTTCTTTATCGGTATTATTGTTTTAAACATTAAACTTGAATATGACAAACCTGGCCTGAAGGATTATTGTGGTACCTGCCGGGCATGTATGGAAGCATGCCCTACCGATGCAATAAACCATAACCGTACAATTGATGCCAGGAAGTGCATAGCAAACCTGACAATTGAAAACAGGGGGCCTGTGCCCCAAGATGTTGTGCCTAAACTCGGAGGCAGAGTGTACGGGTGCGACATTTGTCAGGATGTATGCCCATGGAACAGGGAGCCGGCATTATCGCATGTCAAGGAATTTGAGATGCCGGAAACACTCAGATACATGACTGTTGATCAATGGAACTCAATGTCGGAAGAACAGTTTAATACCTTGTTTGGGAAATCACCCGTGGCAAGGAGAAAATATGAACCTTTTATCAGGAATATAAGACTTGTTACAGGAGACTAATTGGTAATACCTGTTATTTTTCTCCAATTACTGTCACAACAATTTCCCTTTTCTCGCGCGGACCATCAAATTCACACAGGAAAATATTCTGCCATGTTGATAATCCCGGTTTGCCATCTGTAACAGGTATTGTTTCAGAAGCACCTACAAGGCCAGCCTTAAGATGAGAATCACCATTATTGTCCTGGTGGTCATGTTCCCAGATACCGGGAGGAATAATGCCGCTGAGAAAATTAATCACATCGTTCTGCACCGACTGGTCCCAGTTCTCCTGAATCATTATAGCTGCTGTGGCTCCTCTCGCATATACCGAGGCTATACCATATTTTACCCCGCTCAGCCTTATTATTGATGTTACTTCCGCAGTTATGTCATATAACCCGTTGTGACGGTCTGTTCTTATTGTAATAATCTTTTGCATAGACGATTGTTTCCTGTAAAATTAAAACTTATTTAATTGTTTTTTACCTTGGTAAGCAAATGACGTCTTATAAGCATAACAACGGATAACCTTGACGGATTTTAAAATCATAGAAGAGTGCAGAAGTGGTAACATGAACAGTTTCAGGAAGCTTATTGACCAGACAAGCCCTTACGCATATTCGGTGGCTTTCAGATTGCTTGGAGACGATGACCTGGCAAAAGATGTTGTACAGGAGACTATGATAGTAATCTGGTTAAAGCTTGCAAAGATAAAGACAGTTGAAGTTTATAAAACATGGATTTATCGTATTGTGGTAAATAAATGCTATGACTACCTGAGGAAGAGGAAAAGAAACCCGGAATATGTTGCTGACGAAAAAACATGGTCACTTATTGCCGACAGGACAGTCGATAATGATCAATCAGCACTTGAGAATGAAGAAATAGCCGGCATAATCGGTCTTTTGACAGAAAAGCTCAGCCCAAAACAGAAAATGGTATTTGTACTCTCGGAGATTGAACAGCTTGCGCCAGACGAGATATCGGCGATAACAGGTATGAACAGGACCAAAATAAAAGCTAACCTGTACTATGCGAGGAAACGAATTTCTGAATTAATAGAAAAATATTTGTGAACATGAACAGGACTAATCAGAAATATGAAAAGGTAAGAGATCTCCTCCGAAATTCAGAACCGCATCTGGATACCTATACACAAATGGAAGAGCAGATCATGGCATCGGTAACATCACGATTAAAACGGAGATACTCTTTACCGGATATTACCGGGTTCCTGTTCGGCTGGATTTACATCGGATGGGTACGCAGGAGCCTTGCCCTGGTTTCGGCATTGCTGGTTTTGTTTTTCATTTATCAGCAGGCTGTTATACTTAAAGAACTTAAGCATATCTCGGGGAGAAGTATAATAATAGATGGCGGAACAAAGTCAGTTTCAACAGGTGATATAGAAAAGAGACTTCTTATGTACAGATTATCAGGGAAGAAACCCGGGGATGGTGATCTGAATATATCAAGGGAGCAGATGGATGAATTAATTGAATCGGTTAATGAACTACAGGATAAATACAAGGATCTTATTAATATCATCAACTCCGATCCTGAACTCAGGAAATATGTTGAGAAGAAATTAAATATGAAGGATAAATCGAAAATTAATCTCTGATGCCATGAAAAACATTCGTCTGAAACTGGCTGTCTTTTTGGCCCTTTTATCTGTAATGTCGTGCGATGAACCGGAGACGGTGGTGACAGATATCGTACATGCCGACGGATCTGTCACACGTAAAATAGAAATGAAAAGTAATGAAGATAAATTCAATGATTCCGACCTTCAGGTACCATTTGACAGTACATGGGTCACAAGAGATTCAATTGAAATTAATGATAAAGGAGACACTACATGGGTAAAAAAGGCTGAGAAAACATTCAATAATGTTATTGAACTGAATCTGACATATGCAAATGATTCAGGTGCCAACAGAATTGTATCACGCAGTGCTCATTTCTCAAAGAAATTCAGGTGGTTTAATACTGAATACAGATTCTCGGAGAGGATTGAAAAAACAATGCAATTTGGGTATCCTGTTTCTGATTTTCTTGATAATGAGGAGCTCCGTTTTTTCTATGCTCCTGATAACTACAGGGATGATAAGCTTAAGGGTGCAGACAGTCTTCACTATAAGGCTTTGCTCGATTCAGTTAATGTTAAAACTGACCGGTGGTCGGTAAGAAACCTGATCGATGAATGGGTGGGGGAGTTTGCAATCCTTATTCATGGTGAGGATACCGGATCTCTTTCCGCCGATTCCCTCCGGTTGCATGAAAACGAATTTGTAAGACTGGCTGAGAAGAATGAGGATAAACTTGACAGCCTGTGGTCAAACGGGATCATACTACGGGAACTTATAGGTGATAAAAATGCCAGTCTGTATAAAACACAGGCCGATTCAGCAATTGATATTGCCGCCGATAAGGTCTGGATAAATTTTAAACAGTATACAATGAGAATTGTTATGCCTGGCAAACTGACAGGCACAAATGGATATGTCGACAGCAGTAAGGTGCTGGTTTGGCCGGTGAAATCGGATTTCTTTATGACAGCCCCCTATGAGATGTGGGCAGAATCGAAGGTTCAGAACATATGGGCCTGGATTATTTCAGGTGCTTTCCTGCTATTTGTCATAACAGGGTTTTTGATCAGGAAAATAAAAAAAGGCTGATATTCACAGCCTTTCTTTACCCTAACTAACTAACTAAAAAACCACCAACTATCCGTAAATAGTATATTTTTATTCAACATAATCTTTTAACATATTCATAAGCTTCTGGCGTGTAAAGAATATCCTGCTCTTTACGGTTCCGATTTTAAGGCCCAGTTCATCGGCAATTTCTTTATACTTGTACCCCTCAACATGCATCCTGAAAGGTATCCGGAATTCATCGCTAAGCGAGTTTATTGCTTTGTCTATCTCACCTTCCGAATAATATGATTCCGGTGAAATAAATCCCTTGTCATGAGGCTGGTTGATATAATACAAATCCTGAGTGCCATCTATTATTGTGTTTTCTTTAACGCTTCTTCTGTAATTATTGATGAAAGTGTTTTTCATAATTGTGAAAACCCATGCCTTCAGATTAGTGTAATCCACAAACTTCTCTTTATAGGTGATTGCCTTAAGGTATGTATCCTGTACAAGATCAAGCGCAGTGTCCCTGTCTGATGTTAAACTCATAGCAAACCTCTGAAGGTTGCTTTTCATCTCTATAAGGCTTGTGTTAAATTCAATCTGTGTCATAACTCCTGTTTTTAAATTGTTGAAACAAATCTAAACCAATAAAAAAAGATATGCAAATCTTAATATCTTAAAATCGTTAATTCTTCCCTCTTTTATAAATAATATATTGCAGCAACATTAAGTAATACAGAGAGATGTCTCCATTTTGTTTAACTTTTTCTAAATATCGTATAAATAAAAATTTCATACTTTTTGTTTTTTGAGTAGTGCCTGGAAAATGGTTTTAATGTTTTTCTTTGTTTATTAATGTTACATTACAAAGTTAGATCAGGACAGTGAGAGCGAGGTTAAGATTGAGTTAAGGTTACATTAATTTGAGATTAATATTGCCATAGATTTCTTCAGCATTCTTAAGTTTTGTACTTTTAAAGAAAAATCTCTATGGATTTCAGTATCAGGTTAAAAAGCGGTCTTCTTCTGCAAGGTTTTATTCAGGGCCCGGGTGAAAATGCCAGGGCAGTGGTTATTATGGTGCATGGCCTGGGAGAGCATATGCAGCGATATAAGGAGTGGGCAGAGATGTTCAGAGATGAAAAGATCGGTTTTGCCGGTCTTGATCTGCCGGGGCACGGACGTTCCGGGGGGAGGAGAGGGCATATCAGGAGTTACTCGCAAACGGATGAAATGATCGACATGCTTCTTAACACCTGTTCCAGGACTTTCCCGGGTATACCATTATATATATATGGTCACAGCCTGGGAGGGGGCATTGTATTGGATTATATTCTGAGAAAAAATCCTGATATAAAAGGTGCAATAGTGACCTCGCCCTGGCTCAGGTTGTCTTTTGAGCCTTCACGGGCTAAGCTGAAACTGGCATCGGTAATGAAATCCATACTTCCGGGACTTATACAGCCTTCCGGGTTAAATGTAGAGCATATTTCTCATCAAAAAGATGTAATCGACAAATATAAATCGGATCCGCTTGTACATGACAGGATTTCTGTAAGTCTTTTTAACAATGCAATGAATGCTGCGAAAAACTCTCTGGATAATGCTGCCGGACTTAAGATACCCACGCTTCTGATACATGGAAGCGACGACATGATATGTTCCCCGGAGGGAAGCAGGGAGTTTGCCTCAAAATCAAGTATGGTTACCCTGAGGATATGGGAGGGTGGATATCATGAGCTTCATAATGAAGCATTTCGCAAAGATGTTTTCAGGTTTATTATCGAATGGATAGAAAGATGATCGCTTAGATATCAGGCTATTAAGATATGGAATTCAGGACAACCTTCGGTATAGCACCTTCTTCTGACAGGATCAATTATGAGAGACCTGTGATGTTTATAGGATCATGTTTTTCCTCATATATAGGATCTAAAATGGCATCAGGCCATATGCCTGTTATGATAAATCCTTCAGGCACTGTATATAATCCTGTTTCGGTGATAAATACACTAGATACTATTATAAGTCAGAAAGTATATACACATGACGACCTGTTTATGCATAATGGTATATGGCACAGCTTTGATCATTATACGGAGTTTTCGGGTGAGGATCCCGACAGGGTGCTCGAAAAGATAAACAGCAATACACGAAATGCCGGCTCCTTTCTCAGTACTGCCGGTTTCCTTTTTATTACCTTCGGAACAGCAAGGGTGTACAGATTCAGGGCAACCGGCAAAATTGTTTCCAATTGCCATAAAGTTGCGGCAGGTGAATTTGATACCGGACTTCTCGAAGTCGGGGAGATTGTAAGAATCTGGAACAGGTATCTGGATGATATGAAAAGGCTTTATCCTTCGCTTAGGGTTATTTTTACAATAAGTCCTGTGAGGCATTGGAAAGACGGAGCTCATGGTAACCAGGTAAGCAAGTCAGTCTTGTTCCTGGCCATTGAGGAATTATTGAGGAACAGCGCAGGGCCTCACTACTTTCCCGCTTATGAACTTGTTATGGATGACCTGAGGGATTACAGGTATTATGATGATGACATGCTTCATCCTTCACGGGCTGCTATAAATTATATCTGGGATGCATTTACGGCCTGCTATTTTGATGACCGGACCATCTCACTATGGAATGAAGTTGCAAAGATAAACAGGTCGACCGGTCATCGTTTTATAAGTGATTCTCCTGTGGCAAAAAAGGATTTTGCCCGAAGAATGCTCGTACAGGTAGACAGGATTATGAAAGCCCACCCCGGAATAGACCTCTCTCACGAAAGAAAATATTTTCTTGAACTCTCCCGGTGAACAGCAAGTGATTACAGTGCTTCCCCTTTAGTTACTGCAGGGAGTCAATGACTTTAATAAATGCAACAGGGTCTTTTGTGATTATAACCTTGTCATATGTTTTCCTTGTCAGTTGTTCCGGTGAATCGGTGAAAATTATTTTTCGGAGCATAAGGGACTTCCCGATACTTGTAAAATACCCGATCTTTTTTTCAGCAAAATCAAAAGCACTGGAGTTTACAACAAGGTAATCGAAAGCTTTGATCTTATGCATTTCTATCACCTCTGAAGCAGGCAGTATACCTCCGGTGAAAATTACATCATAACCTCTTTTCCTGAGAGCGTATTTGTAGAAAAGGAAGTTATTATCGGTGAGATTATCAGATGTGTTTATCATTGCCACGGCTGCCCCGCGTTTTATAATTGATGGTTTGAGATTATTATCCTCAATTATAATAATTTGCTTTACAGTATTCCTGACAAATTGCTCCTGGGCTCTGGAAAGACTGCCTGTCTGCCACAATATCCTGGCTTTCTCAAGCAGGGGATACAGGTTTTCAACATAGGCTTCCTCTATACCCCTGTTATTAATATAAGGTATGAGGGATTCCTTGAATGCCGACTCGTTAAATCTGATTGCAGACATGAGTATCTTTCCCGGTTGAAAATCCTGGGAGACATCATCATGTTTGCTGCTTATAGTCATAACCTTCTGGGTGAGCTCGTCATCATCGAGCCTGGCAATCTTCGAAATCTTAAGCCCGTTACGGTTCAGATAGGCAACATTAAGTATCTTTTTAAGTTCCGACTCACTGTAGGTCCTGATATTCGAATCAGTCCTGTCGGGTTCCAGTATTTTATACCTTTTTTCCCAGATCCTTATAGTGTGCGCTTTGATACCTGAAAAATTTTCAAGATCTTTAATAGAGAATACATTAAGACCATCTTCCATAGCTGTTTAACTTATTTTTTATAACTGGCACCACTCTCAAGAGTTAACAAACAAAAAAAAGATTTGTTTATTCATTCTTATTTGAATCTTTTCAGAAATTCAGGATGCTTTGAAGGGATAGTATTATTTAAACAGCCGGCTAAATTCTATTCCGATTCCTCTACCATAATTTTTTTGACGGTTCTGGTCCCGTCGCTGAACAGAATAGTGACAAGGTACATTCCCCTCCTGGGATTATCCATCATTATCTTGATCATCCGCAGAGGCTCATTATATTTTGCCCTGTAAATATCCTGGCCAATAATGTTGGTTATACTGACAAGGGAAAAATCCTTGTCGGTTTTTATGGTGAAGCTGTTGTATTTTACGGGCACAGGATATATTAAAACAACTGCATTGGAAGTGCTGTTGTAACTATTGTGGGCATCGCTGATGGCAACAGAACTTGTATCCTTCTGCGCATGAAGAACTATTGTGTATGCCATCATAATAAGGACGAGTAGAAATCTCCTCATATATACCCTTTTGTTTAACCCTTATCAAAAATTGTGCTAAAGTTAGTGATTTATCAATTAAATTGATCCAAAAGTTCCTTTGCTTTTTCGATATCTTCGGGTACATCAATTCCTATACTCTCCCATTCTGTTATAGCTGTACGTATTTTGTACCCGTTTTCTATCCACCTGTTTTGTTCGAGCGATTCACACAGCTCAAGTGGTGAACGTTCCAGCTTTGTAATCTCATGCAAGGTTGAAGTGCGATAGGCATACAGGCCTATGTGTTTGTAATATAAGTGATTGCGTGTCCATTCCTCTTTTGCAGCATCCCTGTAGAAGGGTATGGCAGCCCTGCTGAAATATATTGCATCCCCGGCCTTGTTCAATATCACCTTTGGCTGGTTGATATTGAAAATATCTTCACCCTGGCGCGCTATTCTTACGAGTGTGGCAATCTCCACTGTCTTGTCGGTAAAACACTTTTTAATAAGATCAATTTGTTCCGGTCTGATAAATGGTTCGTCGCCCTGGATATTGACTGCAATCTCAATTTGAGAATCATTTCCCGAATTGATAATATCTACAGCTTCTGCGCACCTGTCTGTGCCGCTCATATGTGTCGTGGCAGTCATTACTGCTTTCCCGCCAAAAGCAATAACAGTATCGTATATCCTCTTATCGTCCGTTGCTACATATATGATATCCAGTGATTTTGAAGCCTGTTCATAGACTCTTTGAATCATTGGTTTGTTCCCTATAATTGCCAAAGGCTTGCCCGGAAACCTTGATGAGGCATAACGTGCCGGTATTATGCCGGCAAATTTGTATTGCTTATTATCTTCCATAATGCTAAATTACAAAAAATGCATTTCCCAATATTTCAAAAAAACCTTAAATTCGCAGCATTGGAAAAACCGGAAATGAAAGATCTGCAAAATATTAAACAAAGGTTCGGCATTATCGGGAATTATGAAGGACTGAACAGGGCAATCGACATAGCAGTGCAGGTTGCTCCTACAGACCTGTCGGTTTTGATATCGGGCGAAAGTGGTACCGGTAAGGAGATTTTTCCCCAGGTAATTCACACCTACAGCAGCTGGAAACATGGACAATACATAGCAGTAAACTGCGGTGCTATTCCGGAAGGCACTATTGACTCTGAAC
>JBJKPQ010000028.1:0-16313 GCA_046706305.1 Bacteroidales bacterium | reverse complement strand
GCCAAAATATATTCCTCTTGTCTCCAGCCATGCTTCCATCTTTTTAAGAAGAAGTGTACCATTACAGCCATCCTGACAATAATGAACTGCAGCATAGCAAAGGAGAGTCGTACTTACATTGCTGATTGAATCTGTTGTATCACCATAACCCCCGTCTTCATTTACGTTTCTGCTTAACCACCCGAATCCCTCTTTTACGATATTTTCATCGGCAGGATTCCCGGCAGTTTTAAGTGCTACGATAGCTACGGCAGTTGAAAGAGCACTTGTGGAAAGCTCTCCGGACCAGAAGCCTTCGGAGTTCATTTCATCGATAAGCTTCTTACGCAGGCTCAGGTATTTTATATTTATATCCTTAATATTCATGCTTCAGGCAAGACTTCCAAGGGCCAGCAAGCCGTAAAATGTATATTCAATATCCGGATCGGGATCCAGGAGAGTGGCAGCGAAGCCTCCATCACAGTAAAGTGAATCAATAAATTCAAGGCAATCCGGTTTCATCTTGCGCAGATCATACCCGGCAAAGGAAAGGGCATAAAGTGCAACTGCCGTGGATAAAAGGTCGGCAACAGGGGCATTCTTTACCGCCCTGAAACCACCTTTACCGTCATACAATGCAAGGATCTCACTTACAAGGCGACCGACAGGATTACCCAGGCTTTTCTGAATAACAACAGATGCTGCATTAACTGCACATGGCATTGATTGACCGGACTTTAAACCGGGAGCAAACTTCCGAAATTTATACAAACAACCGTAGTTTTTAAGATAATAGCATGTCATCAGAATCAAAAAAGCATTGTATGCTGTCTTATCCTTTTGAATCCTGATTATATCTGATTTAATCTTTTTATCAAGCTCATCACTAATGAACCCGTCATTCTCCAGTTTTACCGACAGAATAGCTGCGCAGTAGAGGTGAACATCATCCAAAGCGCCATCCCTGGCCTGTTCGCTTACATAACGGCCGACAGGTGAAAACAAATCTGAAAGATCCAGCATGCCGGCAACAAAAAATCCGAACAGGGTATAATAAAGGTCCGGCTCACCTGCCCTGTTGGCAAACCCGCCCACCCCTGTGAGTGTGCTCCTGACATACCCTGTCACCTGTTCCCTTGCGCCAGAAGTCAGGAAATTATTGGCCCTGTTCAACACTTTTTCGAAGCTGTGATCATTGAAAGCCTTCAGATAAAATGATGCAGGAATATTATAAATAATCCTTGAAAGTTTTTCCGACAATCTCATTCAGAGTCAGCTTTAACCTGATATTTTTTATCTTACCTATGCATATGTCAAGATCATCAAGATAATCCTTCATCATCTTTATGACCATGCCGGTGATTTTATATTTTTCAACCAGCTTTTGTATTGAAACAAAATCATTCCTCTCCAGGGCAGATTCAAAAATACTCCTGTCCTGTTCATCCAGCCTGTCATTGAGCGCTGAGATAATTACAGAAGTATTTTCAAAGGTAACAGATTCATTATCAATATTGAAATCATCCAGGTCATCTTTAAGCTGGTATGCCAGCCCGATATTGTAGCTGTATTCTTCGAGCAGTTGTATAGATTCAGCATCTGCACCAGCTGCGTAAGCTCCAAGGAGCAGGGCTACTTTAAAGGCTGCAGCAGTCTTGTTTTCAAACACTTTAAGGATATCTTCGAGAGAAAAAATCTCCCCGTTCCTCCTTGCCATCAGTTCTGCGCCCTGGCCTTCGGAAAGATACTTATGTCCATCAGATACTACTCTCAGACAATTCCGGATCATCTCCGGTGGAAGCCCGCTCGAAGCGATGAGGCTGTACCCGCTCCCTGTAAGGTAGTCTCCGAGGTTGATTGCGACTGCCTCGTCATACCTGGTATGTACTGTTTCCCCTCCATATCTTGATGACTCCTTATCTTCGATATCATCATGTATGAGAGAAGCTTTATGAAAACACTCCACAGAAAGTGCAAGTCTGTCGGCAACACCGGCATCCGGTTCCGGACTCAGGGCTTCATAGGTCAGGATAGCCAGGAGCGGACGTATCCTTTTACCCCCGGCCAGCAACGCATCCAGTGCAAGGTTCCCGGTAGCGGTACCTTTCAGATCAAGCAACCCTGTAATATTGCTTTTTGTGAATAGCTTACCGGTCTTTTGCTGCAGGTTTTTTAAATTGAGCATTGAAAGTCCATTGGTTCTGTCAATATAATTAATCTCTTCCATTATCCATGACGAATCTGCAGTAGTATTAACGCATCCATCCGTAAGCAATGGAATCCCTATAGCGGGTACAGAGTATTTTGTTACAGCGCTGAACATTTTTTGCAGTACCTCCATGCATCCCACGCCAATAATGGCATCCACTTTACCATCTTCAACCATCCTGGAAGCAATTGTTGTACCTTCAGACACAAGTGTGAGGTACCCCAGGCTCTCTGCCTCATTAATAAAATCCGGTATAGTGCAGTTCCCGCATTCGGCACAGAGCAGACCCAGTCCATCCTCATGAGCTCTGCACGATGTACTGCTTCTCAGACACTGGGGCAACAGCAGCATTCTCCGGTTAAAAGGAACAGAAGCCACTACAGTTCGCCATATTGCATTTCCGCAGCATACCATCACAAAGGCTTTATGCTCCGGTTCCCACCCAAACCTGGCAATAAGACTGCCTGCCAGCTCCCAAAGGGCATTATATGATACCGGAGGCATAAGCGGATTTTGGACAAAATACTCCTCCACCCTCTTCCGGATGCCGTCCCTAATTTCCTTTTTTACCGGGACAGCCAGTAACAAATCCATTTTAAACATCATTCACATTCAGTTTAACCGTAAGCTCCCATCCCAAAAAAAGCAGTTTTCTTAGCCCACCTGTATATCATGTTCTTCTCCGGGATTACAGGGCAGGAACCATGACTGGTGATCAACGGGGCATTTTCCAGACCGGAAATATACCCCGGTCTGTTAGAACTGTTTAAAGCCCCATATTTTAAAGCAAAATCCTTTAACCATCCGGGTTCTTCCATGAAGATGCATCCGTTTGTTTTTGCGTGGATACCATCCCTGAAACCTTTAAGAAACATCGAGTTCTCATAAACCTCTTCAAGACTGCCCTGTCCTGTTCTTTCGCATGCCAGCTGAATAACAGGGCACGGCTCAATATAGCCTTTTGCATTGATATGATGACTGAGACCATCAGCTGCCGGACAGAAAGGTTCCCCATTGGCCCGCCAGTATGAATCGATAATAACCATTGGCAATTTCGATCTCCCTTCCACCAGGAACTTTCTTAAACGAATTATGTCATCCGGATCAAGTACCAGGTCATAAGAAGGCTGACTCCCTGCAGGTCTGAAAATATAATACCAGACATACAATACTCCCATATCATGCAGCTTAATAACAAATTCTTCGGAGAGCGCCATATCAATGTTTGATTTGCAGACACTTACTGCAACCCCGGTTATAAGTCCTTTACCGGTAGCTGTTTGTATGGCCTCCAGGGTACGGTTGTAAATATTATGCCCTCCACGGCGAATATCAGCAATCTGTTCGTCACCTTCAAGGCTGAACAGAGGGGTCACATTACCCAGTTCAGCCAGTTGCATTGCAACCTTTTCGGTAAAGAGCGTCCCATTGGTGAAAAGCTGGAAATAGCAATCGGGATGAGCCGCAAAAACATCGGTCAACTGTTTGTACATTAAAGGTTCACCGCCCAGTATACCGTAGAAATAGGAACCCATCTTTTTGCCGCCTTCAATTATGGAGTTAATGGTTTCAGCCGGCATATAGGATGCCCTGCCGTCTGTGGACACCCAGCAGCCCTGGCACCTGAGATTGCAATCGTCGGTGACCGATATGAACTGGAATGCAGGGAAAAGCCTGCCTTTTTTCCTCCTTTTCCTGAATTTCATAAATCCGGCCAATCCCTTAATTCCCATGTTAAACATGAATTTACGCCGGCATTTGCGATTGGTACTGGTATAATTCTTAAATACTGACACTTCGTTTAACTGTTAGTTACCCTTCAAAGCATTCTCTCTTTCTTCATTAGCCTTCTTCATGGCTTCAAGTCTTATTATAGACTGACGTTTCTGTTTCCGTTTCTGCATGGCACTGTAAATATCACTCCCCAGAATCTTTTCAACATCTTCAACCTGCCTTTGCTGTTCAGCATACTCATCAATGTCGTCGGCACCGCTTATAGCACCGCGCGACTTATACTTTGGAAAAATGATGGCAGATGAAGGACAAATTCTCCCGCAGGCAGGACAATTTTCCTTGCAGCCTTCAGGATTTATGACTTTAACACCGTTACCGGTCTTTTCATATACCCCGAAAAGGCAGAAATCAGCACACTGGCCGCAAGCTGTGCACCTGTTATAGTCGACTACAGGATACCATGAATGCCATACCGGGTCATGAGCCAGATCCGTAATGGCAGTTTCAGTTTCCGAACCTTCGCAAAAATCATCAATAATATCAATGGCATCTGAAACAGAACTTTCCAGCATGTTTATATGAATGAATCTGCCGGAGCCATCCGGGTGATTTTCTGACTTTCCCAGGAGTATATCCATTGTCCTCCGGTTACAGCCTATTACAAGATGATCGCTGTCGTAGGGCAACAGATCATTCAGCATCTCCTGCTTCTTTGCTGCAATCCCGCACAGGTCATTCATCCTTGTAACAGCAGCCTGCACCTTTTCCAGGTGATTTTTTATGCCTGTTAACGTGTCACCCGGAATAACATCGCCTCCGCAATTGCAAAAAATAATATTCCTGGATTTAATATCAGAATTAGATACTGCCATAAAATCTCCTGTTAAAATTTAAAACCGAAAACATGTCCGTCCTCAGTTGCAATAACAAGCAGGTCGTTTATAATAGCCGGTGTGCTTGTTGAAGGGCTGCCGAGTGTGAATGTCCATTTTCTGGTCCCGGTATTAAGATCGAGAAAATACAGTTTCCCATCTTCTGCAGCAAAAACCACACTTGTTCCAGCAATAACCGGCGAACCTGAAATCTTGCCCAGTGTCCTGAATTTCCATAAGACATTTCCGTTAGCTTTATTGTAACAATATAATGTACGGTTCTGTGATCCTATAACAATCTTATTGTCCGATACGGCCGGGGATGCAATGAAAGAGCCTCCACCGGTCTGATCCCATATAATTTTTTTCGTAGCAAGGTCCATGCAAAAAAATTCACCATCATAATTGCCAAAAAAGGCATGATCGCCTGTAATAGTGCTTGATGAAGCTATGTAAGTCCCTATGTTGACTTTAAATTTAGCTTTCCCGGTGAGCAAATTGACAACATGCAGATTCCCGTCACAACCGCCAAATACCGCTTCATCCCCTGATATTGCAGGAGTACAGTTAATGTAGTTCTGCGTTTCATATTTCCAGTCTTCCTTACCTGTCGCATCGTCAATACAATACAAATAATTATCGTAGCTCCCGAATATTATCTTACCTGATGATCCCTGATTGAAATAATTAGGAGAACCTGATATCTGACCTTCGGAAGTAAATTTCCATACCTCTTTACCTGTCTCAGCATTTACAGCAAATAAAATACCATCAAGTGTACCTGCATATATCCTGTTATTTGCAAACAGTATGGGGGCCTCAATAGAAAATCCAGTATTGAATTTCCAGATTAATTGTCCTTCAGATGACAGGCAGAACAAATTACCGTCTTCCGAACCGATAAAAACATTATCATTACCAATTACAGGTGATGATTTAATTTCCTCTCCTGTGTTTTACGACCATGTCAGTTGCGGCTCGCTTTTTATGTTTACTTCGGACCGGCCTGACAGACCCTGGTCACCATGGAACAAGGGCCATGTATCCGGTGTAACCTGGCCGGAGAGACAAGCTGCATACTGAATAAATACCAATAGTGATAAAAGCTTAATGATATGTCTCTTTAATATTGTCATTTTTTAAAATTGCATTACTATCCTGACGGATGAGGTCTCACTCTCTTATTACTTACCGGGGCCTGGCTGAAAAATCAATAATAAATTTTTCATCACTTAATATACTTATTTTTCAGCGCTTTCATAATTATCCTTCAGGAACGATAATGCTCCTGTCGGACATGATGAGACAACATCACGTGCAGTAATTGTAATGCCGTCGCTCAAAGCTCCTCCTAAAGGAACACTGACAGAAACATCTATTCCCCTTCCTTCAAAAGCGAGACCATATTTTTCACCACCCGATGCACATATTTCTATACACAGTCCGCATTTAATACATTTCTCAGGTTCGAACACCACCCGGAAATGCTGCATTTGCTTCTTCATGGCTTTCCTGCTGCCAACGAGATAATGTTTCCTGTCAGCATTATATTCATGTGCATAAGTTCGCAGTTTGCAGTTATCCTGTTTACGGCAATCGCAATGCAGGCACCTCTTTGCTTCGATTAGTGCCTCATCTTCTGTAAATCCTTCCGAATAGCCATTAACGGGATTCATTCTTATGGAATTGACCGATTCCTTCTGATATTCAGAGTATTCTTCAGGAAGAAGTCTGTCAAAGCGTGAATTGAATATTTTTTCCTGTTTTTCAAAATCCTTACCCGTAACATAAGCATCCACAGCTGCGGCTACAATTTTCCCCTGTGCTGCAGACCGTACTGCCATTTTGTGTGGTCGTATAGCACTGCCGCAGACAAATATCCCCGGCACATCCGAACATAACGAAGCATCATTTACCTGGTACCCCGATTTTGCAGTAGTCAGAATATCAGCCAGGCTGTTATTAACATTAATATCACCTGTTGCCACTACAACTGCGTTATAATCATTTTTTAATAAAGATTTGAGAAAATCACCAGTAACAAGGGTATTAAATCGAAATTCAGCCCCCATGGCTTTCACAAGGTCCACTTCCCTGTCAATTATAAAACGTGGAAGGTCTTTTTCGGGTATATCTGTTCTCAGTGCCCCTCCGGCAAAAGGTGCCTTATCAAACAGAGTACAGGAATATCCTGAAAGCAAAAGGTAATAAGCAGCAGAAAGGCCTGCCGGACCGCTGCCAATTATTGCAATTTTGCCCCTGCTAGCTATTTCTCCTGTCTTCTTTAATTTTATTAAAGCTTCAGCCCTGATATCTGTACCATTTTTTGCAGAAAATCTTTTAAGTATACACACTGATACCGCCTCGTCAATTTGTTTCCTCCGGCACGCTTTCTCGCAGGGGGCCGGACAGATATAACCAAGTATATAAGGAAGTGCAATATCCTTTTTTACAACTGTAAGGGCGTCAGTAAACCGGCCTTCTCCGATCAGCCTGTTCATAAGTGGAATATCCATCCCGGCAGGACAAGCCAGACTGCAGGGTGCCTCGCAATCACCCACATGGTCGCTAAGCAGCAATTCCAGGGCTTTGCGTCTTGCGTCAGTAACATCCCGGCTGCTTGCGGATATATCCATACCATCGGTCACAAAGGATGCACAGGAGGGGAGCATATTACCCGTTTTGTTGTCTTTAACAAGACACACCATGCAAGAGGGATTGTTCTTATGACCTTCCTTAAAGCACATTGATGGTATACTGATCCCGGCCTGTCCCGCTGCATCCAGCAGGGTAGTATTTTCATTAACCTCCAGTTCAATATTATCTATCCTTATGTGAACCATTTTACTCAGTAATTACAGCATCTGCCGGGCATATATCCCGGCAAATGTTACATTTTATGCACTTATCATTATCAACGGTATGTATCTCGTATGGATTTGCTTCAATCGCCTGCACAGGGCATCTCTGTGCACATTTTGTACAACCGATACAATCCTCAGTGATTTTGTATGTAATCAGATCCTTACACTTGCCTGTCGGGCAATGTCCTTCAATATGTGCCAGGTACTCCTCACGAAAATAACGGATAGTTGTAAGCACCGGGTTTGGAGCCGATTTGCCGAGACCACACATGCTTCCGGCCCTTGTGCTTTCCGCAAGTTCTTCCAGTAAATCTATATCTTCCGGAGAGCCTTTTCCCGAGCATATCTTATCCAGTATCTCCAGCATGCGTGTTGTACCAATCCTGCAGAAGGTGCATCTTCCACACGACTGGTTTTGAGTAAAGGAAAGAAAATACCTGGCTATATCCACCATACAATCGGTGTCATCCAGTACAATTAGACCTCCGGACCCCATCATAGCACCTGCTTCCTTAAGCGACAGGTAATCGATTGGTATATCGGCCATAGAAGCAGGTATACAACCGCCTGAGGGACCTCCTATCTGAATAGCCTTGAATTTATGGCCGTTTGGTATTCCTCCTCCGATCTCCTCAACTATCCTTCGTATTGTAATACCCATTGGTACTTCAATAAGTCCTCCCCTGTTTACCTTACCTGCCAGGGCGAATACCTTTGTTCCTTTGCTGTTTTCAGTACCTATATTGCTGAAAGAAGAATCTCCGTTTCTTATAATCCACGATACGAGCGACAGGGTCTCTACATTGTTTATCAGTGTCGGTTTTCCCCACAGGCCTTTTTCCGCCGGGTAAGGCGGGCGCATGGTGGGGAGGCCTCTTTTACCCTCAATTGACGCAATAAGTGCTGTCTCCTCTCCGCAGACAAAAGCACCGGCACCTTCAAAAATCCTGATTTTAAAATTGAAATCGCTGTCAAGAATGCCTGAACCCAGTAGTCCTTCTTGTTCACATATCTCAATTGCCTCACGAATTCGTTTAACCGCAAGCGGATATTCAGCTCTTATATAAAATATCCCTTCCCTTGCTCCTGAGGCATAAGCTGCTATCATCATCCCCTCTATGATCCTGAAAGGATATGACTCAAGCAGCATCCTGTCCATGAATGCCCCGGGGTCTCCCTCATCCCCGTTGCAAATCATATATTTTATGTCAGATGAAGCTTTTTTTACAAGGTCCCATTTTATTGCAGTAGGAAATCCTGCTCCACCTCTTCCTCTCAGGCCGCTTTTTCTGATAATGTCAATTACTTCATTGCGACTGTACTGCTTAAGACATCTCGACAAGGCCATAAAGCCACCTGTTGCACGATACTCTTTAAGATCGCCCGGCCTAAGCTCCCCCCTGTATTCAGTAGCTATACTCAGCTGTGCTGCGAGGAAACCTGAAAACAGGTTATCCCGGCCGGAGGGATCGAAATAAGTAAGAGACCGCGGTATTTCTTTGTTGACAATTGTATCAAACATGTTATATATGCCTGCTTTGAACCTGAAAGCCGGGTTATCCGGTTTAAAGTGAAACTTAATTACCTCCCTGACCTCTTCAGGCTTTATCTTGGCATAAACAGCCGGTTTCTCTCCTTCCTTATGAATCTCAAGAATAGGAACCTGGTTACAGATCCCCACGCATCCAACCTGCTTCACATCAACACTGATCCTGGTGTCAGCCAGGGCATCTTCAAGTGCTGTTTTTACATCCTGGCTTCCACTGGCAATACAACACGATCCCAAACCTATACGTACCTCTCCCTGTGCCTGGCCCGGATTCATATCCACTGTTTTGGTATGAGGAGCAGGTGAATCTTTTCGGTTAAGAAAATTCTGAAGAATATCATCCGCCTGTTCTGTTCCTACATGGCCATAAGTAACATCATCTATCTGAACCACCGGAGCGAGTGTACAACACCCCAGGCACGCCACTTTTTCAACTGTAAAAAGCATCCGGCTGTCTGTATCATTTTCACCTTCCAGCTTAAGGGCGCGACGAAAAGCGTCGTAAACAAGCATGGCTCCTTTTACATGGCATGCTGTCCCCACACATATCTTTACAATATGCTTGCCAACAGGCCGGAGCCGGAACTGAGAATAGAATGTTGATATCCCATGAATGGAGGAAGGAGTAATATCAGTAATCTCACATACCCTTTTAAGAGCCTCTTCAGGAAGGTAATTGAACTCTTTCTGGACAGCCTGAAGGACAGGTATAACCTTATCCGCCGAAGTGCCTATGGCTTCCACCAGCTCATCAACCCTGTCTATAATATTATTTGTCATTTACCAATACAATAAAGGTTATTCTCTCCTCTAAGATATATTCTCCCTTCTGTAAAAGCAGGTGTGCATACCGAAGCTTCCCCGAGTGCAGGTTCTCCTATTACTTTATACTCCTTGTCTGCACTGAAAATATGCATCACGCCTTTTTTGTCGAGAAGGTAAACATTATCGCCTACAAGCATTGGAGATGAGTAAAAATTACTGCTGAAATCCTGTTCCCAGTATTTCTCCCCGGTGAGGACATCATAGCATACAACAGTCCCGTAGCTTGTTGCAAGGAAGAGGTATTTATCATTAGCCACCGGACTTGGTATATCAGAAAGAAATTCATCATCAGTCCACAGTATTGTCGGCTGACTGCCAAGTTTAATAGCGCTGAGCTGTGAGTAATCGCTTACTGAGAAGACTATCCCGTTCGCATATGCAAGGGAGGGCCCTACCTCACCGGATATACACTGAAGCTGCCATAGTTCCCTGCCAGATTCAGGATCATAAGCTGCTACAAGCGGATCAGATGCCAGAACGAGTTCAGGCTTATTGCCCGTGTTGATTACTATCGGTGATGACCACGATACCTTTACCTGCCTGTCTGTACTCCAGGCAACATCTCCCGTACTGGATGAAAGAGCCATAATCTTTGGTGATGCAGTCTGATCATACTGGACTATGACCTTATCCTTATACATGATCAATGATGAAGCATATCCATAATAGTTCTTTGGTAATCCGAGGTTCTTTTTCCATAATATTTTCCCATCCATACTAATAGCTGCTATGTCGCCTGTAGGGAAAATTGAATATACTGCATGCCCGTCTGTGGCTGATGTAGGAGCGGCATAACCGGTTTCTTCATTAATAGTTGGTTTCTCACTCATCTGTCCAATATCGGTAGTCCACAGTATCTTGCCATTGTTCCTGTCAAAACAGAAAACTTCCTGTCTGGCACCATCCGATCCTGTAAGGAATATCCTGTCTCCCCATATAACGGGTGAGTTGTAACCGGGAAGAGGGACTGCAGTCTTCCACAATATGTTTTTACCTGATTTCCCGTCCCAGCTAACGGGCACGTTCTTTTTCCGGACTACTCCAATACCACCGAATCCCCTGAAATTAGGAAAATTATCAGTACTTACTGCTGAGGTCTCTTTTGTAGTTGTTGGTTCAGCAGAAGCAACAACAGTTGCAGGCTTACTTTCTTCAGGTTTCTCATTTATATCTGCAGGCTGATCATTTTCATTCTCTTGTACTGTTACAGCCGGTTCCTGTGTACCAACCTCTTCAGTAACAACAGGAGCTTGCTGTTGCTGTTCCTGTACACGGCTCTTAACTTCACTTACATAGTTATTTGCCTTATAAACAGGATCATTAGATGCCAGTTCTGCAAATAGTATTGCAAGAGCCAGCAACGAACTTCCACCTATTAGTATCCATTTCCTGGCCCTGGACCTTTGAAAAACAGATTCGTCTTCCTGCTTATCCGGAACAACAGGAGTGATTTTTTTACGATATTCAACCACCTGCCAGGCTATCACCATTATTGAGATGAATGCAAGCAGCATATATCCTCCTGTTCGGACCTGCCATTTACTTGTAAAGTAGGCTTTTCGCGAGAGAAGATCCAGCGTTCTAATCTCATTACGAAGTAAGGAATCAGCCGGGTTCTGGTTCAGTCTGTCAACCAAAGTACTGATTACAGTCATATTAACCGGATCCGACTTTTTAAGCTGTACATAATTGGCAATAAGGAGAACACATGTCAGTACAGCAAAAATTGCAGCTGTCCTTGCTGTCAGGATCCAGGTCCTGTTACTCCCCCATTTATTATTTTTGACTCCGTTAGTCATTTGAATTATTTAGATATTATTCGAATTATCTGTTATTACTGATCCCCGATTTAATTGTTGTATATCTCTGTCTACCGGACAGTAATCAACACACCTGGCACAGCTGAGGCAATTACCCCTGTTAGGCTGGTAGTCATCACGGTATCTGTATATAGTCAACCTGGCAAGTGTAAGTCCTATTATAAGTCCGAACAGACCTCCGGTTAACCAGCTTCCGATATAGAACCTGTGAATGATTTTATCTACTTCCCTGTTAAGGTTATCGAGAGTCTGACCTGAGGACCTGAATGTTGTTACTTCTGTAGGAGTCTCCGTTGATACATTATTGTTACCATTTAAAGCCAGTTCATGAGCCAGTCTGACCTTAAAATTGACCTGTGCCAGATCATTGTGATATTTTGAAGCTGTCCACCCTGTAACAAATACGAGTGCCGGAGTTATAAGGCAATATATAATTAGTTTCTTGGCCAGTTCCCTGTTATCATTCTTAACAACCAGACCTTCAGGCTTATCTATAGCATCGTACGGGCATGCATTTTCGCAAAGTTTACAGTTTATACATGTTGTGGGAGTGATAGACAGATGCTTCCGTGAAAAACGGCTCACAAAATTAAGTATAACCCCATAGGGGCAGAGAAAACGGCAATAGGGCCTGGCAATAAAGATCCCTGTCAGAAGCAATGCTCCCCCCAGGAAAAATAAGAGCGAGGTGCCATTAATCCGGAAGAAACTAACAAATGGATCATAACGGCAGACAATAAAGTCAGTGCCGGTGGCTGAATATAACACAGCCAATCCAAGATAAATAACAGGTAAAAGTCCCAATACATATCTTATCCATGGTTTCAGGCTTACAGGATGAACAGCAAACAAATCCTGTAAAGCTCCGAGCGGGCACACTCCTGCACAGAAAGTCCTCCCGAAGAATAGTGTAAAAACAATCGGCACTATGAAAAAAACAACAGCGGTAAGGGGAACCACATATCCCGGGTTAAATAGGGCCATACTGATATTCTGTACAGATCCAACAGGACATATACAGCCTTTCCTGTAAAAACCGAAATACAACAGGCTAAACACTGTAAGCCAGAAGACAGCTTTCCTGGATCGTTTCTTTAATACAAACCATGTCATAAGAGACATTGCCGCTACAAAAACAAACATATCAAGATATTCGAAGAAGAGTGGTTGTATCTTAGGCACCTGTGTAGGCGGTGTCTGGTAACCAGTCTCAAACTCAGGCTTGGGAAACCTTTGAATCTGTTGTGCGAGCACATTATATGTTATAAGTGAAATAACTACAATAAGCATTATCAACTGGGCCTTATGCTTCCTGTTATGCTTCATTCTGTTCCTTGATATTATTTTGTATTACTTCGGTGTCTGTATGTTGTTAAATGATTATCCGCCAAAACCTCTAAACAGGTAGGGGGTGTCCCTGTCAACCCTGTCAACTGCCTGTGCCGGGCATGTTCTGGCTATTGAACACTGGTTACAGTTAATGCACAGATCCTGCTGTATCTGGAGTTGCAAGGATCCGTTTCCAAAGGCACCGCATGATTTTACACATTTAGCACAACCATTACACAACTCTTTTACTATAGTATACTCAAAAAACGGCTCTTCAACATACTTTCTCACAATAGCACCAGTCGGACACTGCCTGTTCTCAGCAGCAGTATTCAGGTCTTTAGTTCCGGTACGAAGATAACCGCTGCATAAATCGCAATAACCGCACATGTCAGTTACATGAACACATTTCACGGCTGAAGTCTCAAGTACACAATCAGTTGAACATTTAAGACATTGAACACATTTTGCCGGGTCTATTTGCCATATGGTCTTTCCGGCCGCATCGCGTGTTGAAAGATCAAGTGCCAGAGCCCCCATCCCAGCAACTATTCCGAGACGTACTCCCTTGTTGATGAATTCCCTCCTTTTAATTTTTTTACTGTTATCCATCGTATTAAAATTATTGGTCCTTCTTCTCAAAAATTACTATCTGGTTATAAGCATCCAGAACATAAATCCGGCCATCGCTTCCGGTTGCAATATCTTTAACCAGGTTATTATTACCCAGCTGAAAATCGGTATTACCTTTAAAACTGCCTGCCCCTGCTACAAGGCATATAAATGCACCAGTAGGGTCGAACACCTTGATCTTATCAAGTCCTTTTTCATATGTGACAAACTTACCATCGGGCAGTAAGGCTATATGAGCCGGATTACAGCATCCTGTAAAGCCTCCGTTTTCGTATGATGCTTTCCCCCATTCAGACTGCATATAGCCTGAAGTTGTATAGTTTTCGATCTGCAGCCTGCCTGGATTTACTGCCCAAAGGTCATTAAATGCCCCGAAGGCAATATCGAAATACATACTTGGTATAATGAATCCCGGATCACCCGTGATACTGTCTTTTGCACCAATAACCTTTTCAATTTTACCATCTATGGTATACTTAAGTATCCTTTTACTAACTGCATCGGCCAGGTAAATATTTTGTCCGTTAACTGCTAAAGAAGTAATGAAACCTTTCGGGTTATATGTTTCAGTGGTTAAAACCTTTTTCCCGGACATTGTATAAGCTGTGACGCAAGGGCCAGTACCGACATAAATCATTTTTTCACCGAGAGCTATACATGCAGCAGCAGAATCAATTGCAAAGCTGCTTAAAATGGTCCCTGATCTATCAAAGACTGTCACTGCTTTATTACTGCATACATAAATATTATCATCGCTGCCAGTGGTCAGACCTGTTAATCCCTTAAGCCCGGTTTCAATTGTTTTATATTTCATATAACCCAACAGGGCTGTATCTATTTTCTTAAATTCAGTATAATCATCGCCGCAACAGCTTGCCTGGGTAAGAGACAAAGGCTTATGAAAAAGGTCCCTGGCTATCATATACACTGTAAACAGAAGCAGTGTTATTGCAAAGACTATGACTATTTTCTGTTTCATATTACATCTCTAATTAGCTTTGAGATTAACACAGACCATTTTTTTAGAATCACGCATTACCAGGTAGCCGTCAGCCAGAGCCAGGGGCCCCCATGCATCCTGTCCGTCAATCACCTTAGCCTTATCAAGCACTTCAAATTTCGAAGTGTTGTATCTGGCAATTGTCAGTTCACCGTCATCACTGAGGATAAAAAACTTATTATCAGCTATTATGTAAGGTCCCAGACCATAACGTTCATCCTTACTGCTTGTCCATAATATATTCTGAAAGTCGGAAGGAGAACAGCATACAAACTGGTTGCGGGTAGTCCCGGCATCTTTCGGCTGAATATCAAAGATAACACCGTTGCTGAATATTGGCGTCTGTTGCTCGGAAGCAACTCCCTGACCGGGCTTAAATAGCTGCAGCTTTTTCACAGAGTATCTTTCCCCATCCCTGTTTACCTGGAATAAGGCACTGCCTGCGCCATATCCGGCCGTGACAAAAATCTTATCCCGGCCAACATATAAAGGAGACGGGGCAATAACAGCAGGGCTGAATTCAGTTGTTTTCCAGAGAAGCTTCCCCCGGTCCGCTTTTTCAGCTGACACACCTACCAGACCACCCAGTGCATCATAAACATACATTTTCTTACCTGCTATTGTCATTGGGATTACCGATGAATGTGACATCTTCAGACTATCCGGATTAGGTGTTTCCCATACTACATTACCCGTGGCACAATCCACTCCCATCATCAGAGCTGTCCCTCCGGGAGCTATTACTGCAACATTATCTTCAATAAAAGGACATTGTCCTGTATACCACAAAGGTATAGTACTTTTATATTCCTTTGCAAGGTCAATTCCCCAGATAATATTACCGTTTATGGCATCGCAGCACATAACCTGGCCATGCGGTCCTATCGTCACAACATATTTATCGTTGACAGCAGGAATTGTCCTCGACATGCCATGATTACGTTTCACATTGACGAAATACCATCTTTTCCATAGTTCCGTCCCCTCAACCAGGGAGTAACATCTCAGGGCATCCGCTTTTCTCCGCTCATCATAATCGAGTACATAAACCCTACCATTGTATATGGCTGCAGCGGCATGTCCTTCTCCCAGATCCTTTTCCCATAATATTTCCGGACCGGTAGCAGGCCATTTATCTATAAGCCTTATCTTTTCCTTATTAATATTATCATGGTCAGCACCCCTGAAATACGGCCATTTTCCTTTAAGGTCAGAGGTGTACAAAGAGTCATACATTGAAAATTTTTCCCCGATAATAACCGAATCACGATCCAGGCCGGAATTTGGTGGCCTGTTGTCAAGTCCGGGTACCTCTTCTGCCAAATCTCCGACAGGATTATAAAACAACCAGAAAAGCATAAGAAGACAGCCTGCAATGATTGTCAGCGGAAAAACCAGTTTTTCATATCCCTTCTTCATCAGCACCACTCAAGAGAATTAACAACCAGCCTATTTTGCCTTAATATTGTAGGCCATAAGAGCATTTGTGTGTCTTATAT
>JBJKPQ010000027.1:0-33420 GCA_046706305.1 Bacteroidales bacterium | reverse complement strand
AGCTGTATGATCAGAAAGTTTTGTTGAAGACAGGGGCAACATACACTTTTACCAGGGTTCGCAAATGGTAAGTTTATTTAAGCTTTCAGGGAATGTTTTAGTATGAACTATAAGCTTCCTGCATTGTTCACAAATTAGGAGGGTGTAATGATCATTTTGATCAATTTTTATTAAATTGCCCGGGTTACTTTAACCCAAAAATTATATTCAATGAAGAGAATCCTATTGTTATTTATCGGATGTGCGTTTTTTGCAGTTACCGCGCTTCCCCAGCAGAATAAAGTTGTTGACAGGATAATAGAACTTGGTAAAACAGATAACCGTACAATGAATCATCTCGATGTTATCACCAACCGTTTCGGGGGTCGTCTCGTGGGCTCTGATGCCTATGCCAATGCGGCATCCTGGTGTGCATCGGAATTTCGTAAATGGGGGATGGATGTAATTATAGATGAAGCAGGAACTGTGCCGGTTGGATTTGACCGTGGTCCGTGGTTTGGAAGAATGCTATCTGATAACGGGATGATACTTCATTTTGCTACACCTTCTTACACTTCAGGAACCACAGGAGTGGAGAGAGGGCCTGTACTCATTGAACCCAAAACAACGGCTGAGTTTGAAACTATGAAAGGGGCACTTAAGGGATCATGGGTTCTTATATCGGGCCAGAACAACGGGTGGCCGATTGATATTTCACGAAGGGCCGACTCGGCAAGAGCCCGTATAATTGCCTGGAATGATTCAGTCACAACGGTCAACAGGCAGATAATGGGTGAAAACAGGAGAAACCACGATGGACCTCAGAAACCGCTTCTTGAACTGAAGGATGAGCCCGCACTTTTTTATCGCCAGATGTGTGATGCCGGTATACTCGGAATTATTCAGTCAGCACCGGTTCCTATAAGGGCACTTTACGACAGGAAGAATATTGATAGCATGACATTTGATAACCTGCCTTCTGTTTGCGATATAAAACTTGATGAGCATCAGTATGATATTATAAAGCAAATGACCCAGGAACGTCGCTATTTCCTGCTTGAATTTGATATCAGGAATCACTTCAAGCCCGGACCAGTAGCCTATCATAATATAATCGGAGTAATAAAAGGAACGAAATACCCCGATCAATATGTTATGATGGGGGCTCATCTTGATGCTTTTGATGTGGCTACAGGAGGTGTTGATGACGGATCTGGGGTGGCTCCGGTTATGGAAGCAGCAAGACTTATAATGGCTGCCGGAGGTAAACCTAAGCGTACAATTCTTGTGTGTCTGTGGGCAGGTGAAGAGTTTGGCCTTTTTGGATCGAAGCACTGGGTAGAAGCCAATAAGGGGAAGCTTCCGGATATTTCGAATTACTTTAACCGCGACGGCGGTCCTACGGTTGCCACGGGTCTTACAGTTCCAAAGGCTATGTACAGCGACTTTGAAAAGATTTGCAAGCCGCTCAACAGCATAAATCCGGATTTCCCGTTCACACTTAAGGAGAGAACATCTCCCCCGCGACCAAAACCAACAAGGGCAGGTGGTTCAGATCATGCATACTTTGCCATGAACGGGGTTCCTGTATTAAGTTTCGATATTCCCGATGCAAAGGGATATAACTTTAACTATGGTGAGATATGGCATACTGAAAGGGATACCTATTCAAAGAGTATTCCTGAGTATGAAGATCATACGGCAGTGGTCACGGCAGTTGTGGTGTATGGGGTTGCCAACCTCGATCATCTCCTCTCGAGGGAAGGATTGTATGAAGAACCGGACGATAATAAAAAATAATAATCAATTAATTACCTTAAAATACTGGAAATATGGATCTCAGGGATATTGTCGCAAAGACACGCTCGTACCGCCGTTTCGATGAATCATACAGGATCGACTACAAAACTCTTGAGTCACTTGTAGGACTTGCAAGGTTATCTTCCACAGGAGCAAACAGGCAACCTCTCAAATTCATGATCTTTAATTCACCTGAAGACTGTGATAAGATCTTTCCTTACCTTGTCTGGGCTGCCTATCTTGCCGATTGGCACGGTCCTGAAAAAGGAGAGAGGCCAACAGGTTATATAATGATACTGGGAGATACTTCTGTCACCACTAATTTCGGCGTTGATCATGGAATCGCTGCCCAGACAATGATGCTGGGCGCAACGGAAGCGGGGCTGGGCGGTTGTATGATAGCATCAATAAAAAGAGAGGACCTTCGTGATGAGACAGGACTTCCCGATAAATATGAGATTCTTCTTATACTGGCCCTGGGTAAGCCGGTGGAGAATGTGATAATTGAAGATATAAAGGATGATGATGTGAAGTACTGGAGAGATGATGAGAATAATCATCATGTACCAAAAAGAACTCTTAAAGAACTTATAATCACATTAAAGGAATGAAAAGAGAATACAGGATATTTGCTCTGTTTTTTTGTTTGCTGGTTTATATCTTGCCGGCTAAAGGCCAGGTAATTCAGGACACCACCAAGCATATACTGTTTCATGGTGTGGTGATGGATGCCCTCACTCTTACACCGGTTGAAAACTCCAAGATTGTGATAAACAGATCTTTTAGCTCTGTGACCGGAAGGAATGGAAATTTTTCTTTTCTAGTAAACAAGAAGGATACGGTGGTTTTCAGCAGTATGGGATATAAACCCGCCACAATGATCATTAGCGATACTCTTTCAAATAATGATTTTATGGCAGGGATTTACCTGAATAATGACACACTTGAGATACCTGAAGTGGTAATTCTTCCCAGGTATACTAATATCAGGTCAGAAATCCTTAATGCCAAAAGTAAAATGCCATCTACTATGGCTAATGCAAGGTATAATGTGGCACTTTCTGCTTACCAGGCCAGGACCAGCCAGGGAAGACTGGATGATCCTGCCTCCAACTATTCATATATTCACCAGCGCCAGAAGATACAGGCTGAAGAAAAAGGTGGAATACCTTCAGACCAGATAGCAGGCATAAATCCGCTGATACTTATTCCCGGTCTCTATATGCTTATTCATGGTGTACCAGAGAAACCTTCACCGATGAGACAAAGGGAGCTTAGTAATTATGAGATAGACCAGATTAACAAGGCCTACCTCCGTATGCTGGAAAATTCGAAATAGAGGCTTTGCAAAATAACTGATACCTGTCGTGACCGGCAGGTATCAGGGATGTTTTCTTTACCTGGTGTTAATCACCCTTTTATAAAGATAGCTTTAATAATATGGCTGGCCATCTTCGGATTTTCTTTCAGACGCCTGGTGGAATATCCGAACCATTGTTTCCCGAACGGAACATATACCCTCATGTCGTGTCCTTCATTTACTATGCTGTCCCGTAATCCGGGAGTTACACCATAAAGCATCTGGAATTCATACATATTCTTCGGGACATTATACTTTTCAATGAGTCTGTACGCCCCGTCAATAAGTTCCTTATCATGTGTGGCTATACCTACATGGACTTTGTTCCTGAATATAAGCTCAAGATCCTTAAGATAGTGCTTGTTTATCTCATCATGATCCTTAAAGGCTATTGAAGCCGGCTCAACATAGATGCCCTTGCAAAGCCTGAAACTCAGCGGTGCCTTATCACTGTTAAGATCAAGCATGTTCTCAATATCGCTGTATGTCCTTTTGAGGTAAGCCTGTAATACGAGTCCTGTATTTCCGGGAAACTCAGATTTGAGCCTGCGGAACAACTCTATTTCATCATCCGTACATGGAGAATCTTCCATGTCTATCCTGATGAATCCATTATAGCCCGCAACTTTTTGAATTATCTCCCTGATGTGACCGTAGCACACTTCCTTGTCGATAAGAAGGCCAAAGCTTGTTGGCTTAAGTGAGAAATTCCCGTCTATTTTGTTTTGGTAAGTTGTGTCAATCAGTGCCAGGTATTCCTTTTTATTTTCTTCCGCTTCATCAAGGGTCTTGATAAACTCTCCCAGTATGTCGATGGTTACCCTGATCTTTTTACTGTTAAGTTCTTTTGATACTCTCATAGCATCTTCAATCTTTTCCCCTGATATATATGACCTGGAAAAGAGCCAGATGAATTTTTTCGGAAAATAAGGCAATATAGCCGCTATAAACTTGTTAAACATAATACTTAATTTCTTCTTATACAGGTGTAAATAACTTCTCTTAAAAACATGTAAATTAACTACAACTCAATGCTTTTTTTAATGACCTTTGTCAGGTCGGAGTGTACATAAATAGCATGATTTTTTTAATTTAAAGAAATTTTTCAGGAAGTGCAACCATTCTTTTTAAACTCAAGTCTTAAAATTGTCCTCGGTTTATGATGAGAGACAGGCAAATAATAGAAGGATGCGCAAAGCATGAAAGGAAGGCGCAGCATGAGCTGTTCAGGCAATATTCGCGCTTTCTGCTTGGTGTCTGTCTTCGTTATGCCACAGATAAAGCTGAGGCGGAGGATATTTTGCAGGAGAGTTTCCTGAAGATATACTTTAATATAAAGGATTATTCAGGAACAGGTTCTTTCCAGGGCTGGCTCAGAAAGGTTGCTGTGAACACAGCTATAACTCATTATCACAAAAACCTCAAGTACAGGTATCATGTTGATATTGATGAATATGTATCGGAGGAAACGGGTGTTAACAGTTTTGAGGAGGATCTCTTCACTTCCGAAGAACTTTACATGGTGCTTTCCGAACTTCCTCCCGGTTACAGGATGGTTTTCAACCTGTATGCAGTGGAAGGTTATAAGCATAAGGAGATAGCTGAAATGCTTGGTATTGACACCAATACATCTAAATCGCAGTATAGCAGGGCAAAGGCAGTACTGCGAGATAAACTGAACAGGCTGGGCAAGATAAAAAAGAATTATGAAGCGGATGAATAACTGATTTATTAAGAAGAATTGAACTTGAAAACAAAAAAGCATGATATGAGTGTGAGGGAATTGTTCAGGAGAAAGCTTGGAAAGGCAGTGGTCAGCCCTTCCGGCTCACTTCAGGATGATCTTATGCGTCGACTGGCTCGCAGGGAATTCATGCATTTCATACCTTCAAGGTTCAATATATATTACCTGGGAGCCCTGGCGGTGGCAGGTGTTACTGCCGGTTTGCTTATTTTCGGTACTCCCCGTACCAACCATCAGAAAGTAAATGATAAAAATGTGATAAATGCTGATTCTGCGACAAGCAGGGTTATTACTATCGAAACAGCTTCGCCTGTTATACAAAAGCAAAATGAAACTGAGGAGAAAGCCGGCAGTATAGCTGAAGAATCAGGAAAAGGAGACTTAGCACCCTTACACGATACAATGAAAGTAGCTAAGAACAGAGGGGAAGTGAATGAAGCAGCTATTTCAGGTGTAATGGATTCCATAAAGAGCAAAGGATTCTTTGAACCTTCTCAGAAGGGCAGCATGAAACTGCAGGACAGCTATAAGAACGGGCAATCATTATTTGAGATGTCTGTTACAAAAGGCTGTGCTCCGCTAAGGATCCATTTTACTTCTGATGCCGGGCCTGCAGATTCGTGCAGATGGACTTTTGGTGACGGGGGCTATTCAGTAGAAACAAATCCTGACTGGATATATGATGTAGACGGGGAATATAAGGTTACACTGCAGGTATTCAGGAAGGATGGATATCGTGCAGCATCATCTGTACAGGTAACAGTATATCCGAAACCGGAAGCACGTTTTGAGATATCTCCGCAACAGGCTGTGATCCCGGATGACAGGATCCGCTTTCTTAATTACTCATCAGATGCCGTACGCTACAGGTGGGATTTCGGCGATGGTGACACTTCAAACCTTTTTGAACCGGTTCATAAATATGACGAGTACAGTAATTACAATGTACGACTGGTAGCTTATTCAGAATGGGGCTGCGCTGATTCCTTAACAGTGAAAAATGCATTTTCCGATTCCAAATATTTCATTGAGTTTCCGAATGCCTTTATTCCGAATGCCGGAGGTTCGACCGGCGGATTGTATTCTTCAAAAAGCGATGAAGGGGCACAGGTCTTTCACCCTGTGTATTCAGGAGTGGCGGAATACCAGCTTAAGATATTCAGCAAACTGGGGGTCCTTATCTTTGAAAGTAATGATATTAATACAGGATGGGATGGTTATTACAAGGGCCAGCTCTGTAATGCCGGAGTATATATATGGAAGGTTCGTGGTGCTTTTATTAACGGGGAACCTTTTGTTAACATGGGCGATGTTACACTTCTTGGAAACCAGTAAACACCTTAAACATATATCCTGCTCTTCATATTTAAATTTTTATTTTTTTAAAATAGTATAACTTTTTTAAAGTTTCTTCGTTCAAGATTGACGGCGCTAAGATAAATTTTGATGAAATTTAAGGAATTTAAATTTCATTTAGTTATTTTCGTCAATGATAACCTAACCGGACCGATCTTGGTGAAGAGGAATATATATCTGCTAATACTGTTACTTGTAATCTGTACAGATAGCTTTGGTCAGGATCCAACATTCTCCCAGTTTTATGCCAATTCTCTTTACCTGGCGCCTTCATTTGCAGGTGCAACGCCAGAATACAGGTTCTCTCTTAACTATCGTAACCAGTGGCCGGCTGTACCCGGAGTTTTCAACACTTATAGTATCTCATTCGACAAGGACCTGCCAAACTTTAACTCTGGTATAGGTATACTGGCAACCTATGATGTAGCCGGATCAGGTAACCTCAGTACAACCAATATAGGGCTTTTATATTCATACGACATCAACCTTAACGACAACTGGCATATCAGGCCGGGGGTTAATTTTAAATTTTATTACCTTGGTTTAGATATTTACAAGCTTATCTTTAACAGCCAGATAACCGGCAGCGGTACCTCACCTTCTGTCACCCCCCCTCCATTCGATAATGTTGCCGATGTTGATTTTGCAACTTCCGCCCTGGCCTACAACGACAGGTATTGGGGTGGTTTTACCCTCGATCACCTGTTGACACCTAAAACATCTTTTTATGGGAATGATGCTACTGTTCCAATTAAACTCAACATGTTCGGCGGTGCACAGATCATAAGAAAGACAAGGCTAAGACAGAAAATGCAGGAGGTGATGTCGATCGCATTTAACTTCCAGACACAAGGCAGGTTTTACCAGTCGGATCTCGGGTTATATTATTACAAGGCTCCGCTTATATTCGGTCTGTGGTACAGAGGTATACCATTTGCCACTTCCCAGGCCGGTGATGCGATAATAGGCCTGGTAGGTATTAAAACAGACCAGTTGCATATTGGTTACAGTTACGATTTCACAATTTCCAACCTCATAGGTTCAACAGGGGGTGCTCATGAAATATCTCTTGTATACGAGTTCAATAACCTGTCTATCGGGCAGATGAGAAAACGAATAAAAGCTATCCCGTGTCCGGAATTCTGACAAGGCCCCGACTAACTTTCATACAACATTCTTAAAATAACACCGATGAGATAGGCGAATTTATTAATTTGTTTATATTTGCGCCTGACCAATTGTTTAATAAATCTAAAATTCGCGATGAAGAAACTAACCTTAGTCCTTTTTGTTGTAATGTTCCTGGCAATTATAGGTCTTTATTTCCTTCATTTTACCGGAGAGAAAAAAGAAGCCGCACCGGTAACAACCACCGATCAGTCTTCAAATGGTATTGCCTATGTGAATATCGACTCGGTTATTTTTAAATTTGATATGTTTTTCGACAGGAGGGATGAACTTCTTGCCAAACAGAAAAAGGCCGAGGCCGAATTAAATGCCAAAGGCAGCCAGTATGAAAAAGCCGGCAAAGATTACCAGGAAAAAGTAAGTAAAGGACTTGTTACCAGGGCAACTGCTGCCCAGATGGAACAGTCTCTGGTACAGCAACAACAGGAACTCGTTAACCTTCGTGATAAGCTTCAGTCGGATCTTATGGAAGAAGAACAGGTTATGAACAGGCAGATACTGGAATACATAACAAAATTCCTTGAAGCTCATAAAAGCGAATATAACTATAAGCTGATCCTGGGTAAAAGCTTTGGCAGCGTCATCCTGTACAGTGACAGCTCCATGGATATTACACAGCGTGTTGTTGATGAGCTTAATAAGAAGTACAAGGAAGAGAAAAAATAGAATCATATGGGCTTCGCCTCAGGTTACCTTGATAAAGGGGCATTATTTCCCGCACTTATCAGTGAGTTACCTGACGAGAAGACAGGTATAATAATTGTTGTGCCTGCCTATGATGAACCGGGAATAACAACATTACTAGATTCTCTGTCAAATTGTGAAAAGCCCCGGTGTACTGTAGAAGTGCTGATAATAATAAATGCTCCTCAGGACGCACCCCGGTCAGCAATAGAAAATAACAGGATTACAGTAAAAAATATTGAAAGCTGGAAAAAGCAAAATAACACCTGCTTCTTCCGGCTTTATTATATTCCTGTAGAACCGGTTGCCAGAAGATGGGGTGTGGGCCTGGCCAGGAAGACAGGGATGGATGAGGCTGCCAGGCGATTTGATGTCATCGGGAATCCTGATGGTGTTATTCTTAACCTCGACGCTGATTGTACAGTTGAACCGTCGTACCTGGAAGCTGTGTATGAGAGCCTGTACCTCAGGAAAGAAAGGACAGCATGTTCGGTTTATTTTGAACACCCGCTTTCAGGGGATGCTCTGAAGGAACCTTTCTATGAATATATATCACTTTATGAACTGCACCTGAGGTACTATTACCAGGCACTGAAATATGCCGGTTTTCCGTATGTTTTCCATACAGTCGGATCAGCCATGGCAGTAAAGGCAATCGCTTATGTCCGGTCAGGAGGGATGAACAGGCGGCAGGCAGGAGAAGATTTTTACTTTATTCAAAAACTTGTACCTTCCGAGGGCTATTTCTATCTTAACAACACAACAATTTATCCATCACCCAGGGCATCAGGAAGGGTTCCTTTCGGAACAGGAGCTACAATGGCCAGGATGAACAGCGAAAAAGACAAAAAGTTCCTTTCTTATAGCCTAAGGGCATTTGATGATTTAAAGGAGTTATTCGCTCTTACTGAATCAATCTGCCAGCAAAATGATGAAATAGTCCTGAAAACATTATACACTGACCTGCCGGAAAGCATAAAACAGTTTATGTCTTCCGGTGAATGGCTTTCAAGGCTGAAGGAGATAAGAAACAATACCTCAGGACTAAGTTCTTTCAGAAAAAGATTTTTTGGATGGTTCAATATGTTCAGGGTTGTTAAGTACCTGAATTATGTTCATGGCTCCTTCTACAACAAGGTGGATGTTACAATAGCTGCCCGTGAATTGATATCAGGAACGGAGATCGGGAGACAACTTAGTGATACAAAAGAACTTTTAAAATATTACAGGTCGATGGAAAAGGGGAATTAATTATTCTTCCTTGTGATTTTCCTGTCTTCAGAAGGTGTAAGAATGATGTAAAGATCCTCGTCGGGCTTTTTCATATGGTATTGTTCTCTGGCAAATTTCTCGAGGTTCCTGTTGTCGGTTTTCAACTCATAAAGCTTCTGCCTGTCGGCTTTGATCTTCTCCTTATAATATTCCCTGTCGGATCTTAGCTTATGCAGTTCTCTCATATCGCTGAACCTAGTGATAAGGTTGTTGGAGTCAAACAGAATCAGCCAGATGAGAAAGATAATGAGTGTCAGGATATATTTATTCCTGAAAAAAGGCGGGATCTTCTCAAAAAATCTGAATTCTATATTCATATTACAAACCTACAATATTTTTTCCATCCTAAGTAAATCAAAAAGCTTAACTATATCACTTTCCTGAGTCGGGGATATTATAATTCTGACAATATGGGCTATCATACCTGGTGAAGATGGATATTTTCACCGGTGAAGAAGCCCCGGTATTTCATAAAGGTCATATGGTTAATGATATGCAGGGCTTTTTAAATATCATTTTAACTGAAAAAGTTCTTTCTTTCAAACAATTCGTGCTTAACTGTTATCTTTGTACGCGTTAATGAAGTCTTGCAGGTAGAGAATAATTTACCATGAGACTTATCATGACTATCATTCATAAGCTGTAATTGATGTTATTCATGAAACGTATTTTTCAGGCCTCAGTAATTCTATTGCTTGTTTTATCGGGTTGTGGCAATAACAATTCCGTTAAGGACATCATAATTTTCCATGCCGGAAGCCTCTCGGTTCCCCTCAGGCAAATTAAGGAAGCATATGAAAAGAAAAATCCGGGAGTCAGGATTTTACTCGAACCTTCCGGCAGCCTGGTTTGTGCCAGGAAGGTTACAGAGTTAAAGAAGCCTTGTGATATTGTTGCATCAGCTGATTATACTGTAATTGACAAACTTTTAATACCTGCTTATACATCATGGAACATAAGGTTTGCCACAAATGAACTTGTAATAGCGTATACCAGCAAAGCCAGGCATGCTTCTGAAATAAATGACACTGACTGGATGGATGTATTGTTACGTGATGATGTTATTTATGGCAGATCCGATCCAAATACCGATCCCTGCGGTTACAGGACGGTGTTGATGTTAAAACTGGCGGAAAAGTATTATAACAGGCCGGGGCTTACCGACAGGTTTATTCAAAAGAACACTGACTATATAAGACCCAAATCAGTTGATCTTGTTGCTCTTGTTGAAGCCCATTCAATTGATTATATGTTTGAATACAGATCTGTAGCTGTTCAGCATGGTATGAAGTATATTGAACTGCCTGATGATATCAACCTTTCTGATCCTTTAAAGGAATCGCTCTATAAAACAGTATCGGTAGAGGTTACAGGTAATAAACCAGGGTCCACCATAAGGATAACGGGTGATTATATTAATTACAGCATAACTGTTCTGGATAATGCCCCGCACAGAAGCCAGGCGATTGATTTCCTTCGGTATATGTTAAGTGAAGAAGGGATGAATATTTTCCGGAAAGACGGGCAGAAGCCGATCGTTCCCGCTTATTCTGAACAGGCAGACAAAATTCCTGCTGCCTTGAAAGGATATATAGATAATAACGCTGTGAATTGAACTACTAATGAAAAGGTACGGCCCTTTTAGCTGGATATTACTGATATTATCATCACTGATACTGTTATTTCTTATAGCACCTTTGCTGGGGCTGTTTATCCAGACAAGTGCAGGTGAATTCCTCGAAACAGCAAAGGACAAAGAGGTACAGGAGAGTATCTGGCTCACCATATGGGTTGCTTTTGCAGCTACTTTCTTTTTTGCCATTGCTGCCATACCTTTTTCCTGGTTGTTGGCTCGTAAGAATTTTCCATTGAAGGGTATTGTCCAGGGACTCATCGATCTTC
Organism: Bacteroidales bacterium; assembly: GCA_046706305.1. Taxonomy (GTDB): domain Bacteria; phylum Bacteroidota; class Bacteroidia; order Bacteroidales; family VadinHA17; genus LD21. Next base: position 22,135 of record JBJKPQ010000027.1, on the reverse strand, counting down.
CGGTAGTATTGCCTCACACTGCTGCAGGAATAGCATTGCTTGGTTTTATTTCAAGGGAGGGACCTCTTGGTAAAATTGCCTCCTTTGCCGGGATTAACCTTGTTAATAATCCTGCCGGTATTGCTCTCGCAATGGCTTTTGTAAGTCTCCCCTTCCTGATAAATTCTGCCCGTGATGGTTTTGCAGCAGTACCGGAAAGGCTTGAAAAGGCTGCACTTAACCTGGGAGCCGGACGGTCGAGGGTTTTTTTCACTGTATCACTGCCGTTGGCATGGAGAAGTATAGTTACGGGTTTCGTTATGATGTTCGCGCGTGGAATGAGCGAATTCGGAGCCGTTGTAATAATAGCATATCATCCCATGATAGCTCCGGTTCTTATTTACGACAGGTTTACTTCCTTCGGACTTTCATCAGCCAGGCCGGCCGCTGTGTTATTTATAATTGTTGCCCTGGCTGTTTTCACTGTTCTCAGGCTTTTGTCAGACAGGCGAAGGCCTGTTGTAATGTCAAGGAAAGAGAATGCTGACACTTAAGAAAATAAATAAGAAGCTTGGCGAATTTCGTCTCACTGATATAAATATTGAAATACCGGATGGTACTTATTATGTTCTGCTCGGACGCTCAGGGTCAGGTAAGACACAGCTTCTTGAACTTATTGCCGGACTCAACAGGCCCGATTCGGGAGAGATATGGCTCGACGGAGAGAATATTACTGATAACAGGATACAGGGCAGGGGCACAGGCCTGGTATTCCAGGATTATGCGATTTTTCCTAATATGACAGTATTCGGGAATATTGCTTATGCGTTACATGCAAGACATTCAGACAGTACGGAGATACATGAAAGAGTTGAAAGTGTAGCTAATGAATTAAATATTTTTCACCTGCTATACAGGGACACCCACCATCTTTCAGGAGGAGAGTTACAGCGGGTGGCACTGGCACGTACTCTCATAACAAGGCCCAAGCTGCTACTTCTTGATGAACCCATGGCTTCTATTGATGCCAGCCTTAAGGATGATATCAAGCGCTTGCTCCGGAATCTGAATAAAAAGGGATTGACAATAATACATGTTACTCATGATTACCGCGAAGCTGTCAGCCTGGCAAGCAAGGTTGGTGTTATCCACAACGGAAGGATAATCCAGGAAGGAAGGACAGAAGAGGTCTTCAGAAAACCTGTAAACAAGTTTGTGGCGAGGTATTCAGGTATCCGGAATTTCTACCGGGTTAACTTTATGAAGAAATCCGGACAATGGACTGCCGTATGTAATAGCGGTATTATTTTCTCCATGTCAGATAATGAATATCCTGAGACAGGACTGATGATACTCAGAAGTGACGATATAAAAATATTCAGCGATAAACCATCAAACGTGACAGATAATTGTTTTAAAGGTATAGTGACTGAGATACTGCCTTCGGAATACGGGATGGAAATTACTGTAGACGCAGGAGAGACTTTTTATGTTGATGTATCTGCAGATACCTATAAGGAACATCCTGTTAAGGAGCATTCCGAGGTTTGGATTTCATTCAGCAGGGAAGCAGGAGTGGCGCTGCACGGAACAGGCTGATAACTGGAGATAAGGTATTAATGTTCCCGGCGGGTGATAACAGGAGAATGGGAAAGGAGAAGCGATGAAACTTAAAAATACAAAAAATAAAAATAAATGGAACCAATATCATTTGAGGAAGCATACAATATAGTGATGAATTCGGCATTCAGCGTGGGCGGGGAAACAATACCTTTTAAAGAGTCTTTAAACAGGATACTGGAAGACGATGTGACCAGCGACATTGACCTGCCACCCTTTAACAGGGCTACTGTTGACGGATACGCCTGTCGCAGAAAGGATCTTGGAAATGAGATGGAGGTACTTGAGATAATTCCTGCCGGTCAGGTTCCTTTGAAAACAATTCATCATAACCAGTGTTCAAAGATCATGACAGGTGCTGTTGTCCCTGATGGAGCAGATACCGTTTTCATGGTAGAATATTCGGAGCAAACAGTCTCTGGGAAAGTCAGGTTTACCGGATCTTTTACGAAAGAGAATATTTCTGTTCAGGGCGAAGATGTAATGACAGGTGATACCGTACTAAGACAGGGTACTCTGATCAGACCCCAGGAAATAGCTATAATGGCCACTGTGGGCTGTACCCAGGTGAGAGCCAGCCGTAAGGTGAGGATTGCCGTGATCAGTTCAGGTGATGAGCTTGTGGAACCAACTGAAAAACCGGGGATGGCCGGAATAAGGAATTCCAACGCATACCAGTTAATGGCACAGATAGAAAAAGCAGGTGCAACAGGTAAGTATCTTGGCATTGTTGCAGATGATGAGAACGAGACTTTAAGGATGTTAAAAAATGCCTTGTCCGACAGTGATATTGTCCTTTTAACAGGAGGGGTTTCCATGGGTGATTTTGATTTTATCCCTTCTGTAATGGAGAGAGCAGGGATTAATATATTATTCACAAGGGTTAAGGTACAACCTGGTAAGCCCACTACCTTTGGTATACACAGTAACGCACTTGTTTTTGGACTGCCGGGAAATCCGGTATCATCATTCGTCCAGTTCGAATTACTTGTTAAACCGCTTCTTTGCAAGATGATGGGTTATGATTACAAGGCTTTCACTGTTCCTTTGCAGATGGGATCAGATTTCTCAAGGAAAGCTGCCGACCGTTTGGGCTGGATACCGGTAAGCATTACCGATAATGGACATGTGTTGCCGGTCGAATATCACGGCTCGGGCCATATATCATCACTAAGTGCAGCCACCGGACTGGTTGCTTTGCAGATCGGGAAACATAAATTAGAGAAAGGGGAAGTAGTAAGTGTACGATTCTTATAACAGGGAAATAAATTACCTTCGCATTTCAGTAACCGACAGGTGCAACCTTCGGTGTACCTACTGTATGCCGGCAGAAGGGATACAACTATTAAGTCACAGGGATATACTCTCTTACGATGAAATACGTGATTTTACTGCGCTTGCTGTTTCGAAGGGTATTTGCAAGGTTAGAATTACCGGGGGTGAACCGTTGGTAAGAAAAGGAGTGGTAACACTGGTGAAAATGCTGGCAGAAATAAGTGGTATAAGCGATCTGTCGATGACAACAAACGGAATACTTCTTAAGAACTATGCCTTTGATCTTAAGAAAGCAGGACTTATGCGTGTCAATATCAGTCTCGATACCCTTGACCCTGAAAAATTCAGGAAGATAACACGAACAGGAGATGTAAAGGATGTCCTGGAAGGGATCAAAGCAGCAAAAGAAGCCGGTCTTACCCCTGTTAAGATAAACTGTGTTGTAGAAAATTCATCTGGTGAACCAGATGCCAGGGAGGTAACGGAGTTTTGCAATGAAAACGGGCTGGCTATAAGATATATCAGGCAGATGGATCTTGTAAAAGGACATTTTTATGCAGTGGAAGGGGGAACCGGTGGCACCTGTTCACTTTGCAACAGGTTGAGACTTACAGCAAACGGCAGGTTGAAGCCATGCCTGTTCAACAACCTTGAATATAACATACGGGAGCTTGGTTATGAAGAGGCTCTGGTGCAGGCCCTGGAACATAAACCAAAGTGTGGCACCATTAACAGTACCGGAGCTTTTTATAATATTGGAGGATAATTATTTTACGAATTACTACATCAAAAACCTTTACTATGAAACACCTGACACATACCGATGAAAATGGCAGGGCCACAATGGTTGATGTTGGCGACAAGGAAATACAGGTAAGGATAGCCAGGGCCAGAGGCCATATAACCCTGGCCTCCGATACACTTGACCTGATACGCGAAAACCTGATGAAGAAAGGAGATGTTCTGACAGTGGCACAGATAGCAGGTATCAGTGCAGCAAAACAGGCTTCCGGTCTTATCCCGCTATGCCATAATATTGTACTGGACAATGTAAAGGTGAAGATGTCCGAAGATGCCAGTGGTGTGGTGGCTGAGAGTGAAGTAAGATGCTCCGGCCGCACGGGAGTTGAAATGGAAGCTCTTACTGCTGTTAGCATAGCCCTTCTTACGGTTTGGGACATGTGCAAGGCAGTAGACAAAAATATGATTATTGACAATATAACACTCGTGGAAAAGATAAAGAGATGAAATTACCCGACAGGCTGAGCATACTGATAATTACCCTGAGCGACAGGGCATATAGTGGTGAATATAAGGATCTTAGCGGACCACTTGTTAGGGATAAGACAGAATCTTTTCTTTTGACGGCAGGGTGGAAAGGTAATATTGATGCAGCTGTGCTGCCTGATGATGCTGAAAGGCTTAAGGATATGCTGGAAAAGTCGGTCACACATTTTGATATAATTTTTACAACTGGCGGGACAGGGATCGGGCCCAGGGATATAACGGTTGAGACCGTCAGGCCAATGCTCACAAGGGAAATACCCGGTATAATGGAGTTTATAAGAGTCAAGTACGGCTGGGAAAAACCTAATGCATTGTTAAGCAGGGGTGTAGCTGGCATAATCGATAAAACCCTTATTTATACCCTTCCAGGTTCAGTAAGAGCCGCAGGGGAATATATGGATGAGATAATCAAAACCCTGGAGCACACAATTCAGATGCTCTATGGAATCGATACTCATAAAAAACACTAATTGCTGAGGTTATTAAGGGTATTGGCAATAGCTGTGCCTATGGCCCTGTCGTAGCGATCACGCGGACTCCTGTAATAGACAAGTACTATATAGTCATTCTCTGTCTCGTAATGGTTCCCCTCAAATAACCCTGATACACCTTGTTTCTCGCCTTTCCTGAGGAACTCATAAATATAATTGTACCAGCCCTGCTTCAACAACATTGTACACTCATATTGCTTCCCTTCAGGATTATAAGTCATTATATTGTTACTGTTGTTTTCCCAGTCATTAAGAGCACCTGCCACATAAACATTACCGTCTTTTATCATGTATTCGGAAGGAAGAGTAAAATATACATTGACATAATCGGCTTCTATGTCGGGTCTTTTACCCTCCTGGTAGGCAATGAAGTATTTACCGTTGAAATCCTTCCAGTAAAAATATGGTTTGAACCGGCGGTTCTCTGAAGGATACAGGTAAACATTATACTTGCCCATGGCATAATCAATGTTCTTTACATATTCGCTTTGATAACGGATACTTTTTATATCAAAATACCGGAATTCATTGCCACCGGGGAAAATGTTCTTATCCGACAGGGTATTATATTGCAGCATCCCGTTACCGTAAAAGTCGGGCTTCAGATTTCTCTTATCATTATCCCATCTTCCGTTCTGCAGGATGAAGGAATAAATGTTAAGGTAGGGGTCTATTATACTGTACCCTGAATAATCGACAGTAAAATCAACCTGCTGGCTCGTATTATTCTCACTGGTCATGAGAGGTCTGTGAGCATTTATGTTTATCTGTACTGCATCTTCGGAAACAATAAATCTCTTTGTTAATACAGGTTTCCCTGGGTCGTCATAAGGATAGACTACGATTACATAATTGCCCGACACATTGAACGAAACCATGTCGTTGGGAAAAGTGAGGCTGTAGTGGTAATAATTTACCGTAGTATTGAAAGAAGCCTGGTAATCATCAACAGGGTTTTCCGGAAAACCGGACAGGTATTCATTTTTGAAAATATCAGATTTATTCCAGTCCTTATCGCAGTGTATGAAAGTGTAATAATATGATTCCGACTGGTTTCCAAGCAGATCGAAGCCCAGTACAAGTTTATCGTCACTGTTAAGCTTTATAATAGGGTAGGAAAGGTTCCATCCCTGTTTATAGAGCTGAACTGTCTTAATATTGTCTGCGAAAATATGGTCAGTATATAATAATGAATCAGTCTGACTTTGTTGAGCTGAAGTAGCAGGAATGCTCACTAATACCGTAAGGATAATGAGGAACAACCTCGTTAAAAATGTTAAAAAAAGACTGGATTGTTTAATCTGACTGGTTTCCTTCGGGAACATTAATTCTAATTTTATATATTAGATGATTCGTTACAAACTATAAAATTAAAGAAATGTTGTATCATATTTGGCACTTTTATGCAAATATGATAATGTATTTATACTTTTGTACTTCTTTTGTTAACAAAATAACAGAACAAACTGGTTTCAAACAGTTATAACATCATAATATGTCATCATCAATAAGATTAAAAAGGGGACTTGACATCAAAATTGAAGGAAAAGCAGAAAAGGTTCTTATTCCCGAATATCATTCTGCTATCTATGGAGTCAGACCGGTTGATTTTCCTGGACTGACACCTAAGCTGGATGTTAAACCCGGTGATACGGTAAAGGCTGGAACTCCTCTTTTTCATGACAAGCAAAGGCCTGAGATAAAGTTTGCATCTCCTGTCAGCGGCAAGGTGGCCGCAGTAATCAGGGGTGAAAGACGTAAGGTCCTTGAAGTTACAGTGGAAAAGGATGGAGATGAATTTGTGACTTTTGGCAAGGTTGATCCTGCAGGTCTTTCTTCTGATCAGGTCAGGGATGCTTTGCTTAACTCGGGATTATGGCCTGCAATAAGACAGAGGCCTTATCATATAATAGCCAATCCTGCCGACAGGCCCAAATCGTTGTTTATTTCCGGTTTTGACAGTTCTCCTCTGGCTCCCGATTACAGCTACATTGCAGAAAATTCATCCGAGTCGTATTTTACCAGTGGACTAAAAGCGCTGGGCAAGCTCACAGACGGCAAGATAAACCTGGTACTTAATGGCATGCAAGAGGCACCTGCTGCACTTAAAAAGGCTGAAGGAGCCGAGATATCATATTTCTCCGGTCCCCATCCTGCAGGTAATGTGGGCATTCATATTCACCATCTCGATCCTGTAAATAAAGGAGAGGCAGTGTGGTACGTGAATTTCCAGGATGTTTATGCAATAGGCAGGTTGTTTGAAGAAGGAGTTTACATGCATGAACGCATTGTTGCCCTGACAGGTTCGGAAGTTAAGAAAACGGGTTATTACAGGGTTCGGTCAGGAGCTTCTGTTGTTGAGATGGTAAAAGATAATGTACAGGATGGACATCTTCGCTACATAAGCGGAAATGTTCTCACAGGATCGAAAATAGAATCAGACGGACATATAGGTTATTATGACTCTCAGGTTACTGTGATTCCCGAAGGCGACTATTTTGAGTTTTTCGGATGGATCATGCCCGGACTGAATAAATACAGCTTCTCAAAAACCTTCCTTTCCAGTCTTTTACCACGCAAGAGTTATAGACTCGACACAAATTTTCATGGTGGTGAACGAGCTTTTGTGATTACAGGGAAGTATGAAAAAGTGGTTCCAATGGATATATATCCCATGCAGCTCTTAAAGGCTATTCTTGCCGAAGATATAGATATGATGGAGAACCTGGGAATATATGAAATAGCAGAAGAAGACTTTGCTCTGTGTGAATTTATATGTCCTTCCAAAATAGAGATACAGTCTATTGTAAGGAAGGGCCTTGACCTTATGGTCAGAGAGATGAGTTAATAAACTGAGATAAATAATATAATGGATTCTTTACGAAAGAAGATAGATAAGATCAAACCACTTTTCACAGAAGGTGGTAAGTTTGGTAAGTTACGTTCTGTTTTTGAAGGATTTGAATCTTTCCTCTACGTGCCGGACAAAGTAACCTTCAGGGGTTCACATATTCGCGACAGTATAGATATGAAACGTACGATGACGGTAGTAATAATAGCTTTGCTCCCGGCCTTCCTGTTCGGTTCGTATAATATAGGTTTGCAGTATTTCAGGTCGGTTGGGGGTGAGGCAACCGTATTAGAGATGTTCTGGTTCGGGTTCCTGAAAATCCTTCCGCTTGTTATAGTAAGTTATGTTGTAGGGCTGGGAATAGAATTTATATCGGCCCAGATCAGGGGACACGAGATCAATGAAGGATTTCTTGTCACCGGGCTACTGATCCCGCTTATCATGCCTGTTGATGTACCACTGTGGATGCTGGCACTTGCCACTGCTTTTGCAGTAATAATAGGTAAGGAAGTATTTGGCGGAACCGGGATGAATGTATTTAATCCTGCCCTGATGGCCAGGGCTTTTCTGTTCTTCAGTTATCCGGGCTGGATGACAGGAGATAAGGTGTGGATAGCAGGGATGATGAAAGGGAATAATTTAATAGATGGGTTCTCAGGAGCAACACCATTGTCGTTATGCGCTGCCGGTGAAACATCTCATCTCCCGCCGTTTCTTCATATGTTTATTGGAACAATTCCGGGTTCCATAGGTGAGACATCAACACTGGCGATTCTAATAGGCGCCTTTATCCTTATAGCGACAGGAGTTGGCAGCTGGAAGATCATATTAAGTGTATTTGCCGGTGGGTTTGGTATGGGGTTATTACTTAATGCTTTTGCAGTTAACCCATTTATGGCTGTTCCAGCGTATTATCACTTTGTAATGGGAGGTTTTGCTTTTGGAGCTGTTTTTATGGCTACTGATCCGGTTTCAGGATCTCAGACAGAGAAGGGGAAATGGATATACGGATTCTTAATAGGAGTGCTTGCCATACTGTTCAGGGTTGTAAATCCTGCATATCCCGAAGGTGTTATGCTGGCTATACTGCTCATGAATGCATTTGCTCCGTTGATCGACTACTTTGTTATCCAGTCGAGCATAAATAAGAGGCTTAAACGTGCTAAACTCGCAACAAACAATATTGTAAGATGAAACAGTTCAGTAACAGATATATATTTATATTTTCTTCTATTATGGTTGTTATAGTGGCAACACTTCTTTCACTTGCTGCCACTCTGCTTCAACCTCTGCAGCAGAAAAACCTCGAGATAGCAAAGAAAAAGAGCATGCTTCTGTCAATAGGCGTACAATCCACCAGCCAGACAACTGAATCGTTATATGACAAGCATATTAAATCAAGCTTTGTGTTAAATTCAAAAGGAGAGGAAGTACCAGGAGTTGATGCATTCAAGGTGGATCTTAGCATCGAACAGAAGAAACCCCTGGATCAGCAGTATTTCCCCGTTTTCAGGGCTGTAACCGATGACGGGCAGAATGTTGTTATCCTTCCTGTTCAGGGTAAAGGTTTATGGGGTCCTATATGGGGATATGTCTCTCTGAAATCGGATATGAACACTATTTACGGTGTTACTTTTGATCATAAGGGGGAGACACCTGGACTGGGGGCTGAAATAAGCACTCCGGAATTTGCAGCTATGTTCCCCGGGAAAACTATATACGACGGAGACAAGTTTGTTTCCATAGGAGTAATAAAGGGAGGCGCAAAACCCGGCGACCCTCATAGTGTAGATGCTATTTCAGGAGGTACTTTAACAAGCAAAGGCCTTCAGAATATGCTTTATGATTGTATTGGAAAATACAACGACTGGCTTTTAAAAAACAGATAATAGTATAGTATATGAGCAATAAGGAAAAAGAGCCGATGTTCTCGGCTAAAAATTTAAGACTCTTTACAGCACCGCTGAGTAAGGAGAATCCTATTACTGTTCAGGTTCTGGGTATATGTTCTGCCCTGGCTGTAACTGTCAAGCTAAAGCCTGCTATTGTTATGGCTTTATCAGTAACAATCGTAGTCGCTGTCTCCAACGTGGTGATTGCAGCAATGAGAAAATTTATTCCTGACAGGATTAGGATCATAGTGCAACTCGTGGTTATTGCCACCATGGTTATACTTGTCGACCAGTTTCTTAAAGCATTCGCCTTCGATGTAAGCAAACAGCTGTCTGTTTTCGTAGGACTGATTATTACGAACTGTATACTTATGGGACGACTGGAGGCTTTTGCCATGGCAAATAAACCATGGCCCTCCTTTATTGACGGGATAGGTAACGGTGCCGGATATGGAATCATACTCGTGATAGTTGCCTTCTTCAGGGAACTGCTGGGCTCAGGTACAATCTATGGCTACCCTGTTATTGCCAAGCTTGGGATATATTCAACAGGTTATCATAACAATGGCCTTATGATTCTTCCGCCAATGGCCCTGATAACAGTTGGTATGATAATATGGTTTCAGCGAAGCAGAAACAAAAGTCTGATCGAGAAAAAATAGTCGGAAAATTATGGAACATTTATTAAATATATTTGTAAAGTCGATATTTATCGACAACATGGTCTTCGCCTTCTTCCTGGGAATGTGTTCATTCCTGGCTGTGTCGAAGACTGTAAAAACATCAATAGGTTTGGGAATTGCAGTTGTATTTGTACTGTTGATAACAACTCCGGTTAACTTTCTTGTTGAACATTATATTCTCAATAAAGGAGCTTTAGCATGGCTGGGAAAAGGTTTTGCAGATGTGGATCTGAGTTTCCTTACATTCATGGTGTTTATAGCTGTTATAGCTGCTATAGTACAGCTTGTTGAGATGATCGTTGAGAAATTCAGTCCCTCCTTATATAATTCACTGGGTATTTTCCTCCCTTTGATAGCCGTAAACTGTGCTATACTGGGAGCCTCGTTGTTTATGCAGGAGCGTGAGTACCAGACCCTGGGGGAAGCCACAGTTTTTGGTCTCGGTTCAGGAATAGGATGGATGCTCGCTATTGTCAGTGTAGCTGCTATACGTGAAAAGCTCAGGTATAGTAATGTACCCGATCCGCTTAAGGGTCTTGGTATAACCTTCATCCTGACCGGCCTGATGGCTATCGCATTTATGGGATTTATGGGAATTAAACTATAAAAGAAAATTTTGATTATGATTTTAGCTCTTTCAACAGGCGGTACAATATTATACAGCATCATTGTTTTTCTGGCCATCATCCTTCTGCTGGTCAGTGTTCTTATTTTGGCCAAAGAGAAGCTGGCACCCAAAGGGGAGGTTAAGTTGCAGATAAATGATCGTGAACTAACGGTATCTCCCGGATCCAACCTGCTTTCAACGCTTTCAGGTAATGGCATTTTCCTTCCTTCTGCCTGCGGAGGCGGAGGAACATGCGGTATGTGTAAATGCCAGGTGATGGAGGGAGGCGGTTCTATACTTCCTACCGAAACAGGGTTCTTTACAAGAAAGGAACAACAGAATGACTGGCGTCTTGGTTGCCAGGTAAAAGTACGGGAAAACATCGCAATAAAAGTTCCGGAATCTGTTATGGGAATTAAAAAATGGGAGTGCGAGGTCGTATCCAACAGGAACGTGGCAACATTCATCAAGGAATTTGTTGTTAAGCTTCCTGAAGGGGAATCACTTGATTTTACTCCCGGTGGATATATCCAGATTGATGTCCCAAAATATGAAACAAGCTACAGGGATTTTGATATAGATGAACGTTTCAGGAACGACTGGGACAGCTATCAGATGTGGAATCTTGGTGTTAAAAATTCCGAGGAGACTTTCAGAGCTTATTCAATGGCTAATTACCCGGCCGAGAAAAACCTTATAAAGCTTAATATCAGAATAGCAACTCCACCATGGGACAATGCGAAAAAGCAATTTAAAAATGTTCCCCCGGGTCTTTGTTCATCATATATATTCTCAAGAAAACCGGGCGATAAAGTTATCATGTCAGGTCCCTACGGCGAATTCCATATTAAAGAGACTGATAATGAGATGGTATATATTGGGGGAGGAGCAGGTATGGCCCCTCTCAGGTCCCATATATTCCATTTGTTCCATACCCTTAAAACAAACAGGAAAGTATCGTACTGGTACGGTGCCAGGTCGTTGAGAGAAGTCTTCTATGAAGATGAATTCAGAGCCATAGAAAAGGATTTCCCTAATTTCAGCTTTAACCTTGCTTTGTCTGAACCATTACCGGAGGACAACTGGAAAGGCTATACAGGATTTATACACCAGGTGCTCTACGATAATTACCTTAGCAAGCATGATGAACCTGAGGATATAGAATATTATTTCTGCGGACCACCCCAGATGAATAACGCAGTTGTAAAAACTCTCGACAATCTGGGTGTGCCCAAGGAAAACATCTCATTTGATGATTTTGGAATATGATAAAAAAATTATTCCCGGTAGTACTGGTTCTCATTTTATTTCTGGCAGCATGTAATGAGAAAAAATATGAACTCGCAACTTTCAACGGGTTCACACAGGGTACTACCTACAGCATTGTTTACGAGAATAATAAAAATATTGATGCCCAGGACCTGAAAGAGAAAGTTGAGAAAATCCTGCACAATTTTGACATGTCGTTATCGGTTTATATAGACTCTTCTGTTATTTCAAGAATTAATAAAAATGAAGATGTAGCTGTTGATACATTCTTTACGGGAGTTTTCGATGAATCGGCAAAGATTTCGGCTATGACAAACGGGGCTTTTGATATTACAGTAGGTCCTCTTGTCGATGCATGGGGTTTCGGTCCGGATGGTAAAAGGACCTTTAAGGCATCCGATCATGACAGCCTTATGCAACTTATAGGCATGTCGAAGGTAGCGCTTGTTAACGGGCATATAAAAAAAGAAGATCCGCGTATCTCACTTGATGTAAATGCTATAGCACAGGGCTATTCGGTAGATGTGATATGCCGGTATTTCGACCACCTGGGTTTGAAAGATTACCTTGTTGAGATAGGAGGCGAGGTGCGGGGAAAAGGTACAAAGGACGGATCGTTGTGGAAAATTGGTATCGACAGGCCTGTTGATAATAACATGTTTCCTGGTCAGGATCTGCAGGCAGTGATTAAGATTTCCGATAAAGCGCTGGCCACCTCAGGAAATTACAGGAAGTTCTATATAGAAAATGGAGTGAAATATTCCCACGAGATAGACCCGGTAACAGGATATCCTGCCAGGAATACCCTGCTTAGTGCTACTATTCTTGCTGATCAATGCGGTATGGCAGACGGTATTGCAACTGCCTGTATGGTTATGGGAACAGAAAAATCTATCGATTTTATTAATAAACATCCCGAATTCAGTGCTTATTTTGTTTACTCCGACGATAAAGGTAATTTCAAAACCTGGGCTTCCCCCAGCCTGAAGAAATACCTCGAAGAAGAGTAGAAAAGACTGCTGCAGAACAAGGAATAACAGGTAGCGTTTTTTTTTTATCCTACAGACTTTTAAGGCCGCATGAGGCACAACCAGGGAAACCATCTGTCGGGTTACATCCTATGTCTGTTTGTTGTGCACATTTTATCCCTCTTTTTCTCATTTCGGGATTTCTGCTGATATGTGTTTCCGGAAACCTGCCCTGTGGCTTTAATAATAATCTTATCCCAAATCCTAACCCTGCAATCGCAAGGAAAACAACACTAAGTAATATAAGCTTTACAAACATTTTTCCTCTCCCTTCCTGTATTCATTTTGTCTCTCCGGCGCCCCGGAATAAGATCTCGGGGTAAACTGCCGTAAAGATAACTATCATTTCTTCAGAGTGTATTAAACAACAGTTAAAAAAATTTGTTTAAAGTTAAAAGATCATAATTCTCAAAATTATTCGAATAGTAATGAAGCAGGAAATAAACGTATCAGAACCAAAGGTTGACAAAAAAACAGTGCTGGCCGATTGGAGGCTGGCCAATCTAAGCAGGGATTTAAGTGTAACCGGTCGAAGGGAAGTTCTTACCGGGAAAGCCAAATTCGGAATTTTCGGAGATGGTAAAGAGATAGTGCAGATAGCTATGGCCAGGCAATTCAGGGATGGTGACTGGAGATCGGGATATTATCGCGATCAGACATGGATGATGGCTATGGGATTGTATGATTCGCTGGAATTTTTCCACCAGCTGTACGGAATCACCGACCGCAGTGTACATCATGGTAGTGGAGGCAGGGTATTTAATAATCACTTTTCCGTACCTAATATTGAACCTGACGGAACTTGGAGAGATCTAACAAAGCAAAAAAACTCATCACCCGATATATCACCGACAGCAGGTCAGATGCCTCGTCTACTCGGGTTAGCTTATGCATCCAAGCTGTTCAGGCAAAACAAAGATCTTCACAAGTATGACACACTATCTTTAAAAGGTAACGAGGTGGCATTCGGATCTATTGGTGATGCCAGCACTTCTGAAGGACATTTCTGGGAAACAATAAATGCTGCCGGGGTATTACAGGTACCAATGGCAGTTTCTGTTTATGATGACGGTTACGGGATATCAGTTCCAAAGAAATACCAGACGACAAAAGGAAGCATATCCGAAGTTCTCAAAGGTTTTGAACTTACAAAAAACAAGCCCGGGATAAAAATATATAAAGGAAAAGGGTGGGATTATCCCGGACTTATAAGTATGTATGAGGAAGGAATAGCCTTTTGCCGCGACACACATACTCCCGTGGTGTTTCATATAGAGGAGGTTACTCAGCCCCAGGGGCACTCAACATCAGGCTCGCACGAAAGGTACAAGGATGAGGAAAGACTTAAATGGGAAGCAGATTTTGATCCTTTAAAAAAGATGCGTGAATGGATCCTTGAATCTGGCATTGCTACAGCCGCCGAGCTTGATAAACTGGCTGAAGAAGCCGAAGAAGAGACAAAAGCTTCAAGGAAGAAAAGCTGGGAAATGTTTCAGAACCCGATAAAAATTGAACGCGATGCCCTTGTAAAAATCATCAGTGAACGTTCCTGTTCCTGTGTCGACCAGTATAAGGAAGATTCTGTGGACAAATTTACTGAGGATCTTAAACAGGTTGTTTCTCCCATCAGGAAGGACAATTTTTCAACAGCCAGGAAGATACTTAGAAATGTTTGCCAGACTTGCCTTAAATCCGATAGTCTGAAAGACGAGCTTAACGGGTGGCTGAAAAGGAATTTTGAAGATGCGGAGAAGAGCTATGACTCCTATTTATATAATGAGACCCCCACATCAGTAATGAATGTAACTCCTGTTCCCCCTGCATATTCCGATAACTCACCCGAGGTACCCGGCCGCCAGGTTCTTCACGAAAATTATGACAAATTATTTGCTAAATATCCAAAGCTTATGATCTTTGGTGAAGATACCGGCCATATTGGAGGAGTTAACCAGGCCCTGGAAGGCTTGCAGAAAAAATACGGAGAGTTAAGAATTACAGATACCGGGATCAGGGAAGCAACAATTCTTGGTCAGGGCATCGGGTTATCTCTCAGGGGATTGCGTCCGATATCCGAGATACAGTATCTCGATTACCTTATGTATGCCCTTCAGTTACTCAGTGATGACCTTGCCACGACATACTACAGGACAGCAGGAAGGATGATAGCACCCCTGATTATCAGAACCAGGGGACACAGGCTGGAAGGAATGTGGCATTCCGGCTCGCCTATGAGTATGCTTATTAACTCGGTAAGAGGTATATATGTTTGTGCGCCCAGAGATATGACCAGGGCCGCTGGTTTCTACAATACACTGCTTGAGGGTAATGATCCTGCCATAGTAATAGAACCGCTTAACGGTTACAGGCTTAAGGAGAGGATGCCTGATAATATAGGTGAGTTTAAGTTACCACTCGGGTTACCGGAAATCCTGAATGAAGGTTCTGACATTACAGTTGTTACATATGGCTCCACAGTGCGAATTGCCATGGAGGCAGTTAAACAGCTGGCTGCACATGATATTTCAGTTGAACTGATAGACGTACAGACTCTTGTCCCATTCGACAAAAACAAAGTCATACTTGAATCATTAAAGAAGACTAACAGGGTTCTCTTTCTGGATGAGGACGTTCCAGGAGGCACAACAGCTTATATGATGCAGGAAGTACTTGAGAAACAGGGAGCATGGCAGTATCTCGACAGTCAGCCTAAAACTCTTACCTCTAAAGAACACAGGCCTGCTTATACAACCGATGGTGATTATTTCTCAAAACCGAACGCTGAGGATATTTTTGAATCGGTCTATGCGATAATGAAAGAAGCCCAGCCTGCAAAATACGTTTAGATATGTTTTCATTAAACAAATAAAAACACGGGCCGGGTTATAAACCCGGTCGCAGTTCCATGTGTTAAAAAGGATATGAATCCCCCGGTCAGATCTCCGGGGGTATTTCTTCATCCACCCCTATAATTTTCAGCAAGGCCAGTGCCGCTTCTCTCGGACCGCTTGTGGCATATCCGGGTATACCCAGCCTGGTACGCATCTGTCCCACAAAAACATCATGTTTAAAGAACGACCTGAAATACTTTTCAGCTATCTTGTCGTGCAGTTCTTTATATTCAGGAGGTCCGAAGATGTTTGCAAAATATGAATGAACAAGTCCGCTGGAGGTTGTCGTACCTTTACTCATAACAGCTCCTTCGCTGAAAATATCGAGAGCCCATTCGGCAGTATCGAATCTTTCAATTACGGGATGCTCTTCATCTATTTCCTCAAAATTATTGGCATAAAGAATGTAATCAATCTTATGTCCTGTTGTTATAGTTTCAAACTTGGTAACAGGTATTACTATCCGGGCATTAACCTGGTTAGGGTTCATTATTATCGATCTGTCAAGATGCCCGAAGGCATAGCCAGGCTGCAGGTCGTCAAGGCGCAGGAAAGCACCTATTTCTGTACCAAAGCCCTGTGGACATCCGTTCTTGTCGAGTTCAATGGAGCCCATATCATCGGCTATTATGGTAAGATCGCGTATATGCTTTTCGGCAAGTACCCTGAATGCCTCAAGTGTCTCTGATTTTCCTGCACCTGTGTCACCCATCATCAGGATAGTTGCCTCTTTGTCTCCCTGGAGAAGTATCTTAACCATGGCTCCATGGAATGGCATGTTGCCCGACTTCATTACAATGGAATTGTGAAGGGTGAGCATCATCTTTTTAAGGTAACCGAAATAGCCGAATTCAGGCCTGTTAGGTATAGCCCCAACAAAAATATCATTTTCGTTATCCTCGTAGAAGACAGTTGAATAAGCTGCCAGACCATCAAGAGCCGTACCGGGCACTCCGTAGATAAACACTGCATCAGGTTTCCTGCGCAGGTCAGAATCATCGGCCAGCTGGAACAGGTTACACATGGAGAACCCAAGCTCAAAGAACTGCATATGGAAATAAACCATTATGATCAGCTTTCCTACCTTGGCCGGGTAACAAAGCCATTCATCCGGATTGAGATCAACCAGGTCGATAGGGTTCTGTGATATTTTTTTAAAATGTCCTGTTCGCTTGTTCATCGGCTGTTGTATAACCAGCGGGGGATAGATCAGCATCTGCCTGATAACAGGCAGGACATTAAGTTTCTTATACTTATCACTTTTATAGCCAATGTTCTTGGGTAATGATATTACTGCCATCTCGGCACCGGCCGGAATCTGCCTGTAAACTGTAGGATGCGTTCCGGTAATGTTTTCCTGGATATGCCGGTAAACAGTACGAATAAGGTGGGTCAGCTGCTCAATTGTTTCATTAAAAGTGCGGTAGGGCCTTTTGTCGAGCCTGTCGCCTTCCGAATCATTTATTATAAACCTGTCGAAATGACGCCAGAAATCATACAGGTACTCGATAAAACTGGTAAGGTTATCTGCATTACTGAGAAAAGGGGCAGACCTGTCAAATATATGAGGCACCAGGCTGCTCTCGTATTTTACCAGGTAAGTAAGTGTCTTTACCAGGTCATCAACAGATTCCTTAGTGTTATCGCAATCACTGAAAATACATAATAAAGGAGAATTTTTAATCTTCAGCTTTTCCAGGCAAAGATCAAGTACTAATCTGAATTTTTCACTGGCAAGCAGTTCTTCCGGGGTCTCACACATCCTGTCCCGAATGTTAAGGACAGCTTTGTTTCCAATTATTCTTAGTGTACTTTTCTGCATATAATATTTAACAATTGTGTCAAAAATATGATAATATTTAATTGACCATAAGCATTTACTTAATTATTTTTGTGAAGATAATGTTTTTTGATTTAAGTCCCGATTTATGCCAAAGGAAATTGATCTGTTTGAAATATTGCCGGAAGACAAGATTCCCGAAAAAGGCAAGATACTTATTTCGGAACCATTCCTGCCGGATACATTTTTTAACCGCAGTATAATTTATCTTACCGATCATTCCGCCCAGGGGTCGGTGGGATTTATTCTCAACAAGAAACTTGATCTGAAAATCAGTACAGCAATTGAAGGATTTGAGGGACTTGATGAATATCTTAACATGGGTGGTCCTGTTGGTCCCGATACATTGCACTATATTCACAGTGTTGGAGATCTTATCCCTGAAAGCGTGGAGGTCGGGAATAATATCTTCTGGGGAGGAGATATTGAGACAATCCGTAATCTTATAAGGAAAGGCAGGATTAACAGTAGTCAAATACGTTTTTTCCTGGGGTATTCAGGATGGTCAGCAGGTCAGCTCGAA
Source organism: Bacteroidales bacterium (assembly GCA_046706305.1). GTDB lineage: Bacteria > Bacteroidota > Bacteroidia > Bacteroidales > VadinHA17 > LD21. The sequence goes on along the minus strand of JBJKPQ010000027.1, from coordinate 3,902 downwards.
CGGGAGCTTAATGAAAATTCGTGGGTCATTGCCAGGGTAAACCCTGACGTGGTTATGAATAACAGGGGCGAGGATACATGGAAAAAAGTGCTGAGAAGTTTTAAAAACAAATACAGCATGTGGGCTGAATTCCCCGACTCTCCAGAGATGAACTAGGCGTGAAGTATTTTGAATACAAGTTCCTTAAGTAAATCACCCTGGTCAGTACCCGGATCACCATAACCTTTTGATTTAAGGTCGTATGTGCGTAAGAGGCTTATTATCTTTACGGTCTTTGATACATTATACTTTAATGCAGCCTGTTCATATTCCCGTACAAAGTATGGATTGATGCGCAAGGCTGCTGCAGCATTGTTTTTTGATTTGTCTGTAAGGTAATGATATGTAAGAAGTTTGGTGAAGAATCCGAACAGGGAAGCTATAGTGAGGGTGATAGGATTATCTTTTGTATTGGCGGCAAAATGCTGCACTATCATATTGGATCTGAAGACATTCTTTTCACCTATGGCTTTCTGGAGCTCGAAATTATTGTAATCCTTGCTTATACCTATGTTTTTTTCAATGAGAGCTGTTGTTATAACAGGTTTGTCGGCCGGGAGTGTAATAAGAAGCTTGTCCAGTTCATTGACTATTTTGTGAAGGTCTGTGCCAAGGTATTCCGTTAACATAGCACTGGCATTCGGATCAGTCTTTATACCCTTTGTCATAAGATACCTTTCAATCCATCCCGGTATTAGATAGTCCCTTATTTTAGGTGATTCAAAATATGCCTCGTGCCTGTCAAGCATCTTGTAGAGCTTTGTTCTTTTATCTATTGTCTTGTATTTATAGCAGAAAACAAGGATGGTCGATAATAATGGTTTTTCCAGATATATAACAAGATCATCTAGTTTTCGCAGCGACTGTGCCTCCTTGACAATAATTACCTGGTGAGTCGACATCATGGGGAACCTCCTTGCAGTATCAATTATGGCAGGTATATTGGTGTCTTCCCCGTATAGTATTATCTGGTTGAATGACTTATCCGCTTCCGGAAGGACTTTTTCTTCAATGTAGTCGGCAATAAGATCAATATAATAAGTCTCATCACCTGCAAGGAAGTATACAGGCTTGAATATGCGGTTTTTAAGATCGGATATGATTTCTTCGTAGGTAACAGCCATTATCAGAATCTTAAATGTTTTACCGATACGCCGTTCTCTTTTATCTCCCTCAGCGATTCTATACCTATTTTCAGGTGCATTTCCACGTAATCATTTGTGACTTTCTGATCACTTGCTTCTGTCTTTATACCGGTGGATATCATGGGCTGGTCAGATACCAGCAGTAAGGCTCCTGTGGGAATTTCATTTGCAAATCCGACAGTAAATATTGTAGCGGTTTCCATATCTACTGCCATTGCCCTTGTCTTGACAAGATATTTCTTAAACCTTTCATCAAATTCCCACACCCTCCTGTTGGTAGTGTAAACGGTACCGGTCCAGTATTCTCTCTTAAGACGGGTTATAGTTGCGGAGATCGCACTTTGTAATTTAAAAGCCGGCAGTGCAGGTACTTCTATGGGCAGGTAATCGTTACTGGTTCCGTCGCTCCTTATAGCTGCAATTGGTAGTATCAGGTCGCCCAGGGCATTCTTTTTCTTAATAGCACCACACTTACCCAGGAAAAGAACAGCTGACGGACCCACAGCACTGAGCAGGTCCATGATGGTGGCTGCATTTGGACTCCCCATTCCAAAATTTATGATTGTTATCCCATCGGCAGTTGCACTTGGCATATTTTTGTTCAAACCCTCAACAGGAACATCATTCCATTTAGCAAAGAGTTCCACGTAATACTGGAAATTGGTCAGGAGAAAATATGAACCGAAACTATCAAGCGATTTCCCGGTGTACCGTGGTAACCAGTTATTAACAATTTCTTCTTTGGTTTTCATTTTATAATTTCAGATTATTTTTATCTCAATATATTTGTAAAGAGAAGAATATTTGATTATACTATTTCGCCTCATGCCGGTTATTCTCCTTTTGTCACGCAGCGCCTGATCCTTCACTTCAGGATATTTGACAGCCAGCGGAAAATTCTGGTTTATACCGGTTTAAAACTATTTAAGGTGCCTGGTATAATTTATGTATTCAGGAATCAAAAATACAAAACTAAGTTGAAAGAGTTAAATCTGCCTCAATATTCATTCAAAATAACAGGGAAGGAAGGAAATGAGATGATCCTCGATCCCATAAGGAAGAAATATGTCAGGCTTACGCCAGAAGAATGGGTCAGACAGAATTTTATTCAATATCTGATAGATGCCGGCAGTTATCCGCCTGGCCTTCTTGGTGTTGAGGTGATGTTCAGGCTCAATAAACTTAAAAGAAGGGTTGATATTCTTGTTCACGACAGGCAGGGTAAACCTGTTATGATTGTGGAATGTAAAGCGCCTGAGGTAAAGATTGATGACAAGGTTTTTGAACAGATTGTAACATACAATATGGGATACAGGGTCTCTTTTATTGTAGTGACCAATGGTCTTGTTCATTATGCATGCAGGGTATTCCCTGAGGAAAAGAGATTTGAATTCCTCAATTATATTCCTTTATATGACGATTTATCCATTTGATTTTGCCTGATGATACGAGTTACATGTGCAGTTATAAGGAATGATGATAACAGGGTGCTTGTTGTCCAGAGAGGTGAGAATACCGATCATCCTTTCAAATGGGAATTTCCCGGTGGTAAGATTGCCGGCGATGAAACAGAGGAGGAATGTATTGGCAGGGAGATAGAGGAGGAATTGTCGATGGATATAATTATTTGTGACAGGTTAAAAGATGTTGTATATGATTATGGTTATAAAAAGATAAAGCTTATTCCTTTTGTATGCGATACTCTCGATGATGTTCCTTTTCTTTCTGAGCATATTGCTTATAAATGGCTCGATCCTTCGGATCTTTTGGAAGTGGATTTTTCAGAAGCCGATGTGTTTGTTGCCGGAGACTACCTTAAGAGGTTTGCCGGGAGTGCCAAGGAAACAAATGAAAATACTCATTGCAGACCGGTTGAGGAAGAGGCTGATCAGGGGTTACAAGAGATGGTCAGCGCTATTATGGGTAGTACGGAAGCTGAATGGATTGCTGCTTCGGCATTTGAAAATGAAGCTGTTCTCAGGAAACTTATGGAATATTCATATTCCGACGACAAGAGACTTGCTTTTCGTGCATCATGGATAATATCAAAAGTTTTTGACAGGTATCCGGATATCTTAACTCCTTACCTCGATCAAATGGCTGACAGCCTGACCGAACTTAAAAACGAAAGTGTCCTGCGCTCTTTTCTCAGAATCCTGTCGATGAGCGATCTGACCTGCTTTGACAGTAACCGTCAGGGATACCTGGCCGATTATTGTTTCACGGCTCTCGGATCCGGGTTCTCCGCTATAGCTGTAAAAGCATATTCAATGGAGATATTATACAGGCTTACAGTAATATATCCCGGGCTGGCTAACGAATTGGCAACCTCCATCAGGAATGTTACAAGGGAAGCCTCTGCAGGAATAAGAGCGCGGGGAAGAATTATTCTTAAAAAGCTGGCGGATTTACCTTTATAGCCAGTATCCAGTCGGCAATTATCTTAAGAGCTTCCGGGGAAAAAGTCTCTTCTATGGTTCCATATTCTGAAGGTAACCCTGTTTTACAATGCTGGAACAAATGATTCAGGCCTGGAAGAAGAACAGTTTCAACATTCCTGTTACCTGTCGATTCAAGAGCTTTCTTTATAGCCGGAAGGTTTTGCCTGGCATCCACTTGAAGGTCCTTATCTCCGTCTAGTGCAAGCACCGGGCATTTTACCTTTTTCCAGAAAATAGCAGGGTCGGTGGCTATAAAATATCTGAACCAGGTATACTT
>JBJKPQ010000026.1:0-37539 GCA_046706305.1 Bacteroidales bacterium | reverse complement strand
TTAGTATTAACTTCATACCAATCAACCCAAGAAACTAGGAGATGAATTTAAATCCTTTGCTATGAAAGGCAATGTATCCGACATGGCTGTCGGTATAATCATTGGTGCTGCTTTCGGCAAAATTGTTGCTTCTGTGGTAAATGACATTATCATGCCACCCATTGGCCTTCTTGTAGGGGGCGTAAACTTTACAGATCTGAAAGTTGTTCTTAAAGCCGCAACAGAAACTAATCCGGCTGTAACATGGAACTATGGCAATTTCCTGCAGGTTACACTCGACTTTCTGATCGTTGCCTTTGCTGTTTTCATGCTCATAAAAGCAATGAACATAGCCAGGAGGAAGGAAGAAAAGGCCCCTGCGCCTCCCCCGCCTCCGGCTCCTACAAAAGAGGAAGTACTGCTTACTGAAATTAGGGATATTCTTGCAAAGAAATAGCATCCTGAATTTTTTATATTAAACATCTTCCCTTTTTATTTTTTTTGCTCAGGGCTTATTACCTTTATCAGGTATTAACTATCTAACCATAAACCATCTGATGAAGCGTTTAATATTTCCTGAAATATCCTGCCTTGTACTGATCCTTTCTTTTTCGGCCGGCATTTCCCGTGCCGGCGATAAAGAGCGGGATTCGAAGATTTGGTTCACCCATCCTGCTTCTGAGTGGAATGAGGCTCTCCCTGTAGGTAACGGAAGGTTTGGTGCCATGATATTCGGAACTGTCGGGACAGAAAGGCTGGAGCTGAATGAACAGACTGTATGGACAGGCAAACCACGGTGGGATGCTAATCCCGATGCGCTTAAAACTCTGCCGCAGGTCAGGAAACTGCTTTTTGAAGGCAGATACGGGGAGGCTGATGAACTTGCCCAAAAAGGTATCATGGGATGGAAACCCGATAACCCGGTAGCTACATACCAGGCTCTGGGTGATCTGTTCCTCGATTTCGGACCCGTAAAGCAGTTCGGGGATTACCGCAGGGAGCTCGATATTGAGAATGCAATAGCCACTGTTACCTACACCTCAGGAAATACAAGCTTCGCAAGAGAGGTATTTTCAAGTGCTCCCGACCAGGTTCTCGTTATCCGTCTTACTGCTGATAAACCCGGATCGGTTTCCTTCACCTCCCATCTGTCGAGACAGGGAAACATGGCAACTGTCACAACAACAGGCAATGAGACTGATATGCATGAGCATGTTGGAAATGGTGTCGGGGTAAGAATGTTTACAAGGCTAAGGATAGAACATGATGGGGGAACCATTTCATCGGGAGGCGACAGCATAAGGATTACCGGGGCGAATAGTGCAACCCTCTACATTACAGCAGCCACCGATTACTTTGGAGATGATCCTTCCTCAACCACACTGAAACAAATGAATGAAGCTACGGCCAGGCAATACGATGAGATCAAGTCCCGTCACATAGCCGACTACCAGTCTTTTTTCAACCGTGTAAGCCTCGATCTGGGTTCTTCAGACGGGAGATACTTCCCTACCGATGCCCGTGTGACTGCCATGAAGAACGGGTATACAGATACGGATCTGCTGGAGCTTTATTACCAGTTTGGCAGGTACCTGCTTATAAGCAGTTCGCGTCCTGGGGGCTTGCCTGCCAACCTGCAGGGTATTTGGGCCGATGGAATGAATCCGCCGTGGAGCGCCGACTACCATATCAATATTAATATTGAAATGAATTACTGGCCTGCTGAGATAACAAACCTTGGTGAGTTGCAGGAGCCTTTTATAGATTTTATAGATGCCCTGAGGCCCGATGCGGCAAGGACAGCAAAAGAAGTATATGGGATCAACGGCATTGTAGCCCATTATACAACAGACCCCTGGCATTTCACTGAACCTACAGGGAATATAGGATACGGTATGTGGCCAATGGGTATAGCCTGGAGTTGCCAGAACATTTGGGACCACTATCTTTTTGGCGGCGACAGGGAATACCTTCGTAATAAGTCATATCCTATCATGAAGGAAGCCGCGGAATTCTGTATCGACTGGCTGGTAGAAGATCCACATACGGGTTTCCTCGTTTCAGGTCCTTCAATCTCGCCGGAAAACAGGTTCTATATACCCGGGACCAACCGTACAGCCTGCCTTGTTATGGGTCCAACGATGGACCAGATGATAATACGCGACCTTCTTCAAAACACCATTGAGGCCTGCACAGTACTTGATACCGATAAAGTGTTCCGAAAAAAGATGCAGAAGACCCTCATCAAGCTGGCTCCGGTAAAGATCGGATCAGACGGTCGTATAATGGAATGGCCGGTTGAATTTGAAGAACCGGAACCGGGTCATCGGCATATCTCTCATCTGTACGGCCTTCATCCCGGGAACCAGATAACCGAAGACACACCCGAACTGTTCAGGGCCGCCAGAAAGACAATTGACTACAGGCTTTCTCATGGCGGAGGCCATACAGGATGGAGCCGGGCCTGGATAATTAATTTCTTTGCCCGCCTCAAAGATGGTGACAAAGCTTATGCGAATGTGCTTGCCCTGCTCAGGAAATCAACACTAAACAACCTCTTCGACAACCACCCTCCATTCCAGATAGATGGTAACTTCGGTGGAACTGCAGGAATAACAGAGATGCTTCTTCAAAGCCATACAGGTAAGGTTGAATTACTTCCCGCCCTTCCTGTAGCCTGGCCGGCTGGATATATTCACGGTATCATGGCACGCGGTGGTTTCGTGGTAAACATAGACTGGGATAACGGAATTCTTGATAAAGCTGAGATACTGTCTCTTAACGGGAATCCCCTAAGATTATATTACAATGGCAAAGAGATAAACATTGAAAAAACAGAAAAAGGAAAAACTTACACTTTCGGTTCAGATCTCACTATAAAGGAATAAAAACATAACAGGCATGAAATGTACCGGGCCCACGATTGGAAAACTTGTTCTTCTCCTGATGGGATTATTTATATCTCTGTTAACTCTCAATGCACAGTGCCGCCTGGGTATAGAGATCGAAGGTCTGAAGAATAACAACGGAAGAATTATGCTCCAGCTCTTCGACAGCAGCCATAAGCTCGTTAAACAGGATACTGGCAGAATATTTAACCACCGTTGCACTCTGGTTTTTACAGGGCTGACCCCCGGCAAATATGCAATAAGATATTATCACGATGAGAATGCCAATATGAAAATGGAGACTAACTTAGTGGGTAAGCCAACAGAAGGGTACGGATTCTCCAATAATGTCACAGGGAAATTCGGACCTCCTTCTTTTGATAAATGGCTCTTTATATTAGATGCCGACAAAAACATTCTTCTAAAACCAACATATTAAAAATTCCTCTGAATTTTAGTCCTAAACGGGACATGAAGAAAATTCATGAGTCTTTAGAACAGATTTAACCCTAAAAATTGCTTAAAACCATATGACCGGAGAAAGATCAGCCATAGTTATAGGTGCAGGTATCGGAGGTATTGCTACAGCTGTATTCCTTGCAAAAGAAGGATACAAAGTTGATATATATGAAAAAAATTCCTCCCCGGGCGGACGATGCAGTCAGCTCATTCGCGACGGGCACAGATTTGACCTTGGCGCCACAATGCTCATGATGCCGGGCATCTACAGCGATATTTTTAATGCCCTGGGTATTCCCCTTTTTGAAAATGGCGACATAAAACCCCTTGAAGATCTTTACAGGATCTATTTTGATAATGATGAAGTGATCTCCTTCTCCACCGACAAGGATAAGATGAAGGAACAACACGAAAAAACAGAACCGGGCAGCTATGAAAAGTCGAGGAAATATGTAGACGACGGATATGAAATTTTTCAGACTGGTATGAATAAACTTATAGGACGTAACTTCTATAATATATTCCAGTTCGCTAACTTCAGGAATATCGGTATGCTCATTAAACTTAAAACTTACATATCCAACTACAAGTATGCAAAGAGGTTTTTTCGCGATCCACATTTAAGGATGGCTTATACCTTTCAGAATATTTATGTCGGACAAAGCCCTTTCAACTCTCCGGCACTCTTTTCGATGGTCCCTGCTGCTGAACTAACCGAAGGATCATTCTTCCCGGTGGGCGGTATGTTCAGCATTGTAGAGAAACTGATTGCAGAGGCGCAAAAGCATGGAGTGAAGTTTCATTTTAACATGCCTGTACAAAAAATAATAACTGATCGGCACAAGGCAGAAAGCGTGATCTTTGAAGATGGCAATGAATGTAAAGCGGATATAATAGTAGCCAATGCAGATCTTCCATATGTTTACCGGGAATTATTACCGGACAGGCTGATTTCGGCCCGGATAGACAGGATGAATTATTCCTGCTCAGCAATATGTTACCACTGGGGACTCGATAAAGTCTATCCCCAGCTGGGACATCACAGCGTCTTCCTGTCAGATGATTTCAAAGAAGGTCTCGACCGTATTTTCATCGATAAGTCTGTAAGTAAAAAACCCAGCTTCTATGTACATGCACCTGCCAGGACTGACAAAACAGCTGCTCCTGAGAACCATGACACCCTTTCATTCATTGTGGGAGCGGGCCATGTTGACAGGAAAAAGGAACAGAACTGGGAGGAGCTTAAGGATACCACCAGGAAAGCCATAATAAGCCGCCTGAAGCAGGCAGGTATGGATGACATTGAAGATCATATTAAATTTGAGATCTGCTATACGCCCGAAAACTGGGAAAAAGCATGTAATATAACAAGAGGCTCGGTCTTTGGAAGCCTGGGACACAATATAATGCAAATGGGATATTTCCGGCCGCATAACAGGCACAAACGTTACAGGAATCTATACTTTGTGGGAGGCAGTACCCATCCCGGAAACGGTATACCTAATGTCCTTTTGTCAGCAAAACTGACATCGGAAAGAATTCTGAATACTTTATAATTTTAACCCTGAAATCTTCCAAACTATGAATGACCAAAGGGATACATTCCTTGAAATATTCAATACTATAGATTTTCAGAAAATAAAAGATCACCCCAATATCCTTATTGCCGCGAATTTCTGGGAGGAGGACAGGTTTTGTGCTGCAAAAACCTGCTATAAATTTATGCGGGCCATCGACGATTTGATAGATAACTTCAAGACCAAAAATAAACTGATAGAGCCTTCAGAAAGGGAAGAATTTATAGCTGATGTTGAACAATGGCTCAGGATGATCATAGTTTCTGAAGATTGTAATCCATTGCAAAAAGAACTTACAGAAACAATCGAAAAGTTCAGGATACCTCACTGGCCCATGGAGGATTTTGCTACTGCCATGCTCTATGATATAAACAATGATGGATTTCCCACACTGGAAACATTTCTGAAATATGCCGGAGGTGCCTCAGTAGCTCCCGCCTCTATCTTTGTACATCTTAACGGACTTCAAAAGAATGATAACCATTTTATCCCACCGGCCTTTAATGTAAAACGGGTCGCCTCTCCCTGCGCTATTTTCAGCTACCTTGTTCATATAATAAGAGACTTCCAGAAAGATCAGCTGAACAACCTCAGTTATTTTGCCGACGATCTGATAGCAAAACACTCCCTTTCCAGGAAAGACCTCAGGGAATTTGCTGAAGGACGACAGGTAAACCATAATTTCAGGAACCTGGTAAGTGAATACTGCAGGCTGGCAGATAAATACCGGGTTGAGACTTACGATATTATTAAAGAGATTAAACCACTGATGCAAACAAGGTACCAGCTCAGTCTTGAGATAATTTTCAATCTCTACCTGATGGTATATGAAAGAATTGATATCAGTAATGGCAGTTTTACAACGGAGGAACTGAATCCTTCTTCAGAGGAGACAAGAGATAGAGTTTTAAAAACAATTATGAGCTTCAGGCCTGATTAAAGAAAGAATATTATCTTTCCATTCCGACAGGCGCCCGAAGACAGCTTTCTGCCGGGCATAATAATATCTTTTCTATGTCCCAAAAGAAGACATACTTCACTATAGTCACGAAATTTATTATCCTGCTGATAAATTTCGCCATGGTGATCTTTACAACACAGATATGGGGAAGCGAAGGCCGTGGAATCATTGCAATCGTGATTGCCGATATTTCAATAATAACAATATTCAGCAATATTTTCTGCGGAAGCTCTGTCGCCTATAATGCCCCCCGGGTAAACCGGAACCAGCTCCTGCTAATTGCGACCACAGGCGGTCTTCTTGTATCTGTAGCCGGGGCTCTCATATTTTCATTTATCACAGGCTTTGAGTATTTCAGCCCTTTATTCCTGATTTCCCTTGTATTATCGCTGAAAGCGGCTGTTATTTCCTACCTGCTCGGGAAAAAGCAAATTAATTCTTATAATATCCTGAGCCTTGCAGGCCCGCTATTAACAGGTATTGCCTTAGTATTTCTGTATTATATCCTGAAATTATCATCAGTAAATACGTATTTTAAGGCTTATTACCTGGGATCAGGTTTGGTATTGGTGGCTGCAACTTTTTGGTTATTAAGAAAAGAACCCTTCAGATGGCCTCTTTTAAACATAAAACCTCTTAAAGCGGTTCTTTTGTATGGAACAGTAAATGAATTGAATACCCTCCTTCAATTTTTAAATTACAGGATATCATATTTTTTTATCATAAGGCTCCTGGGGATTAAAGAGTTAGGCGTTTTTTCAGTAGCTGTATCAGTCTCGGAAGCCTTTTGGATAATAAGCCGTAGCCTGTCGGCAATTCATTTTTCAAATGTGATAAACGCCGATAACAATGAAAAAAGCAGAAAAGAAACAGTCAGTTATGTAAAACAGACCTTCTTTGTAAGCATGTTGCTTTTAAGTGCTGCAATAATAGTACCAGGCTCTTTCTATAAATTTGTATTTGGCCAAGATTTTGCAGATACAAGAGTTTTGATCATCTATCTTACTCCCGGTATAATAAGTATAGCCATTTCAAATATTTATGACCAGTATTTCTCGGGGACCGGCAAATTGAAAATACTGACAATAGAATACTTAATCGGCCTCATCCTGACGATAATTTTGCTCCCTTTCCTGATTAAAAACATGGCACTTAAAGGCGCATGCATTTCAATTGACATTGCTTACACAGTATCTTCACTATTTATCTGGTATATGTTTTCCCAAACTGGAAAACCTTCAGGCAGCAGGATGATGAAGAAAACACCCGATTAATTTTATATGACAGGAACGTAATCGTTGAATTTCACTTTAGTTGTATCTTTATGGAATGAAGATCAACATATTCTGGTTTCGCAGGGATCTGAGACTGAATGACAATACTGCTTTGGAGGCAGCACTGAAACATGGTTTACCCGTGTTGCTTCTTTTCATTTTTGATACATCTATTACAGGCGAGCTGCCTATTGATGATCCCCGTGTGTGTTTTATATACGAAAATCTTAAAGTGCTTAACAGCAGCCTGAAACAGCACTCCTCATCTTTACTTATAAAAAAAGGCAATGTTCTTGAGGTATGGCAGGAGTTAGCTGAATCAACAGAGATAAACTCTGTTTTTGTCAACCGCGATTATGAGCCTTATGCAACAGATCGTGACAGTTCGGTCAGTAATCTTCTTGCTTCGTACAACATAGGGTTTGTAAGCATGAAAGACCAGGTGATCTTTGAAGAAAAGGAAATAGTCAAAACCGATAAAACCCCTTATACTGTTTTTACACCTTATAAAAACAAATGGCTTGACCTTTTTGAAAAGAACCACACCGGTGCTACCACTGATCCTATTAGCTTCCGGTATCTTCAAAAAAAAATATTCCGTTTCCCGTCTCTTAAAGAACTGGGCTTCTGCGAAAATTCAATCAGGGTCAGACCTTATGACCTTTCGGTGATCAAGCACTATGACAATCTGCGCGACATACCTTCGGCTGATGCAACAACATACCTCGGACCACATCTCCGGTTCGGAACAATAAGTATCAGGGCCCTTGTCAGACAGGCTGTAAAAGAGAACAGCACTTTTCTCGGTGAATTGATATGGAGAGAATTCTTCATGCAGATACTTTACAACTTCCCGGACGTAGTAACAGAAAATTTCAGAGAAAAATATAATGGCATCAGGTGGAGAAACGATGAAAAGGAATTTAAAAGATGGTGTAACGGTGAGACGGGTTATCCTCTTGTAGATGCTGGCATGAGACAGTTGAGTACGACCGGGTATATGCATAACCGTGTACGCATGATCACTGCCGGGTTCCTCTGCAAACATCTTCTTATCGACTGGAGATGGGGCGAGGCATGGTTTGCACAGAAACTTCTCGACTACGAATTGTCTTCAAATAACGGCAACTGGCAATGGTCTGCGGGTACCGGCTGTGATGCAGTTCCCTATTTCAGGATCTTCAACCCTATGGCACAACAGGAAAAGTTCGACAGGGAAGGCAAATATATTCACAGATGGCTGCCTGAATCAGATAAACCGGGCTATCCAGGCAGGATAGTTGAGCACGATTTTGCACGAAAAAGAGCCATTGAAACATATAAAGCAGGATTACTCCGGCCTTAGCCTCTAAGAGGTTACCTGCTATTATATCTGCCTCATTCAGAACATTTTTGCTTAAATATTGTTAAATGCGATGTATTAATCCTTAATGCAGGAAGAATATTTATTATTAACTTTGCAGTACGTTTTAAAGCGAAACTATGACACTTATAGCAGAGGCACCTCTTAGTGAAATGGATGGTAAAAGGTTATATTACACCTTTGTTGCAGGTGCCAGGAAAGTAATTGAACACCAGATAGAACTAAATAAAATAAATGTATTTCCGGTTAATGACGGAGATACGGGCACCAATCTTGCATCTACAATAAGAGCCGTCATCGATTCAATCCATCCTCACAGATCGTACAAAATAACTGCCGACAGGATTGCTGAGACAACACTGGTAAACGCCAGAGGTAATTCCGGTATAATATTTGCCCAGTTCCTTTATGGGATGAGTTCAGAAACTGGCGATTTCAAGACAATAACCATCGATCAGTTTGCCGAAAGCATAAAAAATTCAATACGTTACATCTATGAAGCGGTAGCCAACCCTGTTGAGGGAACGATGCTTACAGTAATAAAGGATTGGGCCAATTACATTTATGAGAACCGTTTCACAATTAAGGATTTCAATCACCTGTTTACAAGTTCGGCTCATGTACTTCACAATTCGCTTACAGAAACAAAAACAAAACTTAAGGCTCTGAAAAACTCCAACGTGGTTGACGCCGGGGCAAAAGGATTTGTACTTTTTGTGGAAGGAATAATAGATTTCATAACCCACCGTAATATAAAGGAGCTCATACAGGCAAAATCAGAAACGGGAGTATTTGAAAAAATAGAAGAATCCATTCCTGAGAATGTGGAATTCAGGTATTGTACCGAGGCACTCATAAAAGGTTCCGGAATTGATCACGACAGTTTGCTAAAAATACTGGAGAGATACGGGAATTCGATAGTAATAGCCGGATCTGACCGGATCAGGAGATTACATGTACATACAAATAACCCTGCTGAACTGTTTGATGAACTCAGGTTTACCGGTACACTTGCCTTTCAGAAGGCAGACGATATGGTTCGCCAGAGCGATGTTGTGTATAAAAGAAAATGGAACATAGCACTTGTTACCGATTCGACATGTGATTTGTCACAGGAACTGATTGACAAATACCAGGTAAATGTGTTACCTATTAATATAAACTTCGGGGAAAACCATTACCTCGATAAGGTAACCATCAAACCCGACCAGTTCTATAAATTGCTTAAGGACAGCAAGGAATCACCCAAGTCATCGCAGGTTAATGAAAAAGCTTTTGTCAACCTTTATTCTCATCTGGCCTCCCATTACGATTCCATTATAGCTATACATCTCAGCGATAAGCTCAGCGGCACCTTTAACAGCAGCCGTAAAGCAGCCGAAGCAATTAGTAAAGAGTTTAACAAACCGGTTTCGGTTATTAATTCCAGGAATCTTTCAGGTGCACTGGGTCTCCTGGTACTAAAAGCTGCCAGGGCGATAGAAACAGGTCTGCCACATGAGGAAATAGTTTCCATGACCGAAAAATACACCGATAAAGTACATATTTTTGTCAGTGTTAAGGATCTCAAATACCTAATACGCGGAGGACGTCTTTCAGCTGTCAAAGGCACTGTAGCCAGGTTACTTAACATTAATCCGATTGTGTCTATTGATAAAACAGGAAAAGCAATAGTATTCGACAAAGCTTTTAACCAGAGGGCAAACATGGAGAAAGTGATGAAATATGTTTCAGAGCTTAATAGAAAAAACACAATATGGAATTATGTCGTTCTGCATGCAAATAACCAGGATGGAGCAGACTGGTTTTCCTCCAGGATGGAAAAACTCAGCGGCAAACAGCCTGCATCCGTTGTAAATATTTCCCCCGTTATCGGAGCAAATGCAGGGATAGGTGCTGCTGCTGTTGCAATATTGACCGAATAATTATACCATGACTTTCTTCCAAATTTGGACACAGGCCCTCCTGTTGATCATTATAATGATGACAGTGCTCTGGATAGCCAGTGTAATACTCAGAAATGTAAGTATTGTAGATCTGTTCTGGGGACCCGGCTTTGTTGCCGCTGCCCTGTACTACTTTCTTAATACCGGGGGCTTTTATACGCGAAAAATAATCCTTCTGGCCCTTGTCGCAATCTGGGGTTTCCGGCTTTTCGGATATCTCTCATGGCGTAATGCCGGTAAAGGAGAAGATTTCAGGTACAGGGAATTCAGGAAGAAGTATGGTGAGAAAAATTACTGGTGGATAAGCTACTTCCAGACCTTTCTTCTCCAGGGTGTGCTGATGTGGCTGATATCAGTTCCTTTACTCGGAGCCCAGTTTTATGACCATTTTCATAAAATAACCATCCTGGATATAACTGGGATTATTTTCTGGCTGCTTGGCTTCATCTTTGAAGCCGGCGGTGATTTTCAGCTTGCTATATTCAGGGCAGATCCCTCAAACAAGGGGAAAGTTCTTGACACCGGATTCTGGCGATACACTCGTCATCCAAATTATTTCGGCGATACGTCGGTATGGTGGGGCTATGGCCTGATCTGTTTAGGTGCCGGCAGTTACTGGGCTGTGCTGGGATCCGCACTAATGACCCTGCTTATAATAAAAGTATCCGGTGTTGCGCTCCTCGAAAAAAGCCTTAAAGAAGCCAAACCACAATACAGGGAATATATTGAAAGGACAAGTGCCTTTATTCCCTGGCCACCCAGGAAGTAATTTTAACGGAACCATCCAGTATTTACTCCCATCTTTCATAAAGTAGTTCAATAAAGAGTTTAAAATGAATTCTTTAAATAATGCCCGACCTGCTTATAATAATCCATTTATGTAGCCCTTCTCCTGGTGCTGTGAGTGTCGGACAGGACCGGACCATTTTCCCTTAAGAAAACAGAATCCCTGCCCTGCAAGTAATATAAAACACGAAAAAAACAACTGAATAGTTGACTTTTAAGGCTGTTTTCAATATCATTGAAGTGAAAAACCAAATGATATGAAAACACTTTTATATTTATTACTTGCAGTATTTCTTGTTCCTGCCGGATGCAGCACAGGAAATAAACAGTCAGTCAATAAAGCAGATGTTATAATTTACGGAGGAACATCATCCGCAGTAGCTGCTGCAGTGCAGGTAGCCAGAATGGGGAAGTCCGTAATAATGGTATCGCCCGACAGGCATCTGGGTGGCATGTCTTCCTCGGGCCTTGGTTTCACAGACACCGGGAATAAAGAGGTAATAGGTGGCATTGCGAGGGAGTTTTACCAGCTTATCTATCAGCATTACCAGGACTCATCAGCATGGAGATGGCAGGAGAGATCGGAATACGGCAACAAGGGACAGGGTAGTTCGGCAATCGACGGTGAGAAACGGACTCAGTGGATCTTTGAGCCTCATGCCGCGGAAGAAGCATTTGAGAAGATGATAAAAGATAATAATATCACTGTGTTCAGGGAAGAGCTTCTCGATCGTGATCACGGGGTAAAAATGGATAAAAACAGGATATTGTCAATTGCAATGCTGAGTGGTAAGGTTTTTAACGGCATGGAATTCATTGACGCAACATATGAAGGAGATCTTATGGCTGCCGCTGGTGTTCACTACACTGTCGGAAGAGAAGCCAACAGTGTTTACGATGAGAAATGGGACGGAGTGGAAAAAGGAGTCTTTCAGCACGGCCATTATTTCAAGGCTGATGTGGATCCCTATATAATACCGGGTGATCCGTCAAGTGGCCTGTTGCCCCGGATCAACAAGGGGACGCCAGGAGATAATGGCACAGGAGATAACAAGATACAGGCATATTGCTACAGGCTCTGCCTCACCCAGGTGCCAGGGAACAGGATACCAATAACCCGTCCACAGGGATACGACAGCACACAGTATGAATTGCTTGCAAGGGTTGCAGCCACAGGTTGGGATGAATATTTCAACAAATACGATCCCATCCCCAACCTTAAGACTGATGTGAACAATCATGGGCCCGTCGGTTTTGATAATATAGGTATGAACTGGGACTATCCCGATGCATCCTATGAGAGAAGACAGGAGATAATAAATGATCATATAAACTATCAGAAAGGGTTTCTGTATTTTATGGCAACCGATAAAAGAATTCCTTCGGATGTGAGAAAGGCTATGAATGAATGGGGATATGCCAGGGATGAGTTCACCGACAACGGAGGATGGCCCTGGAATATTTATGTCAGGGAATCGCGTCGCATGCTCGGTCGTTATGTGATGACAGAGAATGATATCCTGACTAAAAGAGAAGTGCCCGAACCAATAGGAATGGGTTCATATACAATGGATTCCCATAATGTACAGCGTTATGTCACTCCCGAAGGATATGTACAGAATGAAGGAGATATTGGGGTTGACATACCTGAGCCTTATAAGATTGCTCTCGGGTCAATAATACCAGGAGAAGGAGACTGCGAGAACCTGCTGGTTCCCGTTTGCGTGTCAGCCTCTCATATTGCATTCGGATCAATCAGGATGGAACCGGTGTTTATGATCCTTGGCCAGAGTGCCGCTACTGTTGCCTCAATGGC
Organism: Bacteroidales bacterium; assembly: GCA_046706305.1. Classification (GTDB taxonomy): domain Bacteria; phylum Bacteroidota; class Bacteroidia; order Bacteroidales; family VadinHA17; genus LD21. The sequence continues at coordinate 24,490 of JBJKPQ010000026.1, read as the reverse complement.
TGTTTATGAAAACAAACCGGCATACCTTATTCCTTACGCTGAAATACGTAAGCGCCTGGTGCAGGATGGACAGGTATTGGAATACTAATTACTACATACTTAATACTTACAATTGAAGAAATTTATTTGCTTCATCTTTACTGTTTTCATACATTTATAAAGAGATAATATTTAAGCATGAGAAAGTTCATTAAATGGCTGGCAGCTATTGTAGTCCTGCTTTTAATCGTTTACTTTGCAGGCCCAAGGCCTCAAAGGCCTGTTTTTACATCAACATTCCCCGCTCTGCCTGATTCTCTTCCCTTGCTTGAAAAACAGATAAATGAATCGGAGAAAGCTGTCAGAGGCTTGAAACCGGATAACCAGGCCAGGATAGTCTGGGCCGATTCTCTCAATCCGGAAAAGACAAAAATTGTTTTCCTTTACCTTCATGGATTTTCAGCCAGCCAGGCAGAAGGAGAACCTGTACACAGGGATCTTGCCGGGAAATTTCATGCAAACCTTTACCTGGCACGTCTTTATGAACATGGTATAGAGAGAGGCGACAGTACAATGATAAATCTTAAGGCAGACAAGTACGAAGAGTCGGCAGAAATTGCGCTTGCCATAGCAGAGAAGCTGGGGAATGAAGTAATTGTTATAGGCACATCCACAGGAGGAACTCTTGCCCTCTTCCTGGCTTCGAGACACCCTGAAATAAAAGCTCTCATCCTTTATTCACCCTGTGTAAAACTATACGATAAAACAGCATCCATTTTAGATAAACCCTGGGGACTTCAGATAGCCAGACTTGTGACGGGAGGCCCCGTAAAAACCTTTGAGGCAGAAAGCAGGGCGCATGCCCAATACTGGCAGCTTCATTACAGGCTTGAAGCACTTGTTGCACTGGAAAACCTTGTTGATAATACTATGAGACCGTCAGTATTCGCAAAAATAAAATGCCCCGTGTTCCTGGGTTATTATTATAAAAATGAGAATGAACAGGATAAGACAGTATCAGTTCCTGCGATGTTAAAGATGTATGATGAGCTGGGTACTCCTCCGGATCTTAAGGAAAAAATGGCCTTCCCAAATGCAGGAGCACATGTTATTGCATCATATATCAGGTCTGGCGACTGGCAGGGGGTTGAAAGAGCCACAGATGATTTCCTTAATACAGTTGTCAAACCATAATCTTGTATTACGGGTTTTGTAACTACTTTAAAAATAAAAAGGAAACGATGATAAAGATCTTAAAGCCGGTTTTAAATTTTATCATCATTGCTGTATTCGTTGCAACAGGTTGCAGCAAATCTGATGATGGGACAGGCGACATTTCAGATTTTGAAGGCAACACATATAAGACTGTTCGTATCGGTGAACAGGTATGGATGGCCGAGAACCTGAGATCGACGGTACTAAATGACGGAACGCCCTTAAAGCTGGTAACCGATTCTACAGCATGGAAGGCTCTTACCAGCCCCGGATACTGCTGGTATGACAATGACATTTCAAATAAAGATATTTACGGGGCTCTTTATAATGCTTTTACTACTGACAGCAGCAACATATGTCCTGCAGGCTGGCATATACCATCAAAAGAAGATTGGCAACAGCTTGTAACTTATCTCGGAGATTCACTGAATGCAGGAGGTATGCTGAAGGAAACAGGCACCCGGTACTGGCAGGATCCAAATACCGGAGCCGATAACATTAGTGGTTTCAGTGCATTGGGAGCAGGTATTCGCTATTTCCAGGGAACATTTTCCTCTTTACTCGACTACTCCGCAATATGGTCGGCGACTGCTTCAGACGATGCCGGACAATGGTTCATAGGTCTTTATTATGGTAGCTCATCAGCATCCTTCGGGCATCGCAAAAGAACTTACGGCTTAAGTATCAGGTGTATTAAAGACTGATTGGCAGATATAACCTGTAAATTTTGTCACATCTTCATAAAATAATGAATATCCCCTTTCAGATTTTCTTCCTTTAATATAATGATTGTTTTAACCCTAATATACTCCAGTAATGCAATATACGGGTGTGTGAACAACCATGCCAGTCCTGCCCGGTGATTATCAGTAAGTTAATGCAGTGTTAAAGAAGTTTTAAAATATCCGTCAAATTACATGCTGGCATATATTTTGCAGTTTCTATAATGATTTAAAAATTTAAAGTCATGAAAAAATTAAGGTTTTACACGGTAGTATTGTTCCTGAGTATGGTTTGTTTCTGGACTCCGGCAAAAGTTAATGCCCAGGATACACAATTGACAAGACAGGAACACAAGGAAGCAAGGAAAGCGCAGTTATATGCCAATTTCCAGGCTATTGACACCTTGCTTCAAAGAAAAAGCATAGTACTGGAAGCAGATTTTCTTAGTAACCAGTATGGCGACAGAATACCAGTCACTTCATCTTTGAACTTCATAAAAATAGAACCTGATAATGTAATATTACAAACAGGTCATAATGTAGGACTGGGTTATAATGGAGTTGGTGGTGTTACTGCAGAAGGAAGCATCAATTCATGGAAGATTACTAAAAATTTAAAACATCTTTATTATACAGTAAGATTCTCAGTAACAACAAATATCGGGACATATGACGTACTGATGAATATCGGAGCGGATAATAATGCCACTGCAACAATTACGGGTTTGACAAGGGGCCAGCTGACTTATGATGGAAAGGTAAAAGCAGTATATAACGCAACGGTCTATAAAGGACAAAGATCCTATTAAAACAGTATTTTGTATGGCAACAATATGATCCGGTATTACCATATAAACTCAAAGGGGGTGTCTCAAAAGGACACCTCTTTTTTTATGTTCACTTTTTGTCCGCCGAAAAGGTTAGTCCTCTTGCGTTTGCACGGATTTGTAATCAGGAGTGTTCGGAAGAAGGGAAATCGCCATAGATACTTAGAACCCCTAAGGAATCAGGGAATATTAAAATATCTCCCGGATTGCAAGTTGTTTTGGTTCATTGGAGAACATGGAGGCCTGGCCGGGCTGTTTATTTTTACTCTATTCTGAGTATAGCCCGTAGGGCTTCAATTATTGTAGCACAAATGATCTGATTCCAGTTCCTTTACCTCGTAGAGGTTTAATATATAAAATATTGCATTCTTAAATCATCATTTCAACATCATAAAAATATTTCATATGTAACCTTATTTATCCCCTACAGGGAATTAAATATATAATTAATCATATAATTCTACAATAATTCATCCCCTACGGGGAAGATACAAATTCTGCCTGACGACAGAAGTTAATCAAAAATCCAGCTTCACCGACATTTTTCAGGTTTTGATCCTGTCAGTTTTGTCGCTGTTCGCATTCAGGGGATCCCTTGCTGCATTTCGTTTCCCGCCGGGATGACAGCCTTTTTTGGATCTAATGGAAAAGTCGTCAAAATTTCTTCCGAACACCCCTGATTTGTAATCCGCACTTCATTGTAAGCCTGGCACTTAGTAGTTAATAACTGCCTTTCGAAACTCATTCCGACAATGAATTTTATTTACCCGGTTCTCCGGATTCTTTTGTTTTTGATAATGCAACCAATCCTCCCATAGCCCCCGGGTTCATTGAATCAAGTGCAGAACTGGGAACTATAACCATTGAACACTTCTCCTTAAGTCCTTCAAATAACATATTCATACCCCTCAGGTGTAGTGCAACAGGGTTATCGCGATATTCCCGGCTGGCTTTGGCAAATTTCTCGGCTATTTCGGTCCCGGCTGTCCCCAGTATTACCCTGGCCCTTCTCTCCCGTTCAGCGTATGCTTCCTTGCTCATGGCATCGACAAGTGCCTGCTGAATTACGATATCTTTTATTCCGACATTCTGACATGTTATTCCCCATGGATTTATGTTGATATCAAGCATTTTCTGCAGATCCCTTACTGTTACCCCGTGGTTTAGTTTAACAATTATAAAATGTTTTATATTAACGTAATTAACAACTATATTACAGAATCATGCAACAATTTTGTTGTGAGTTTTGTTGAAGTTTACAATGAGCAAATATAAAATACAAGTTCATAACAGCACATTCAAACATGAACAACCTGATCACATCCATCCGTAAATCCGTTTCGGTATGGTATGGCAGTTATGCTATCCTTGGAGCCGTCACAGCAGCATTAGTTCCGGTATTACTACCTCTTATGGTTCAGGCTTTGTCGCACCGCCTGGCTGATGTTGCATGGGTTATGGGAGCATTCAATGCAGGACTTCTGACTTCTCCCCTGTGGGGCAACCTGGCGGATAAGAAAAAGATCCATCACTCTGTTTTTTTCAGCGGTTTTGTTATTGTGGTAATCAGCCTTGCTGCAATGCCCTTTTGTAAAACCCTTCCTGAATGGCTTGCGATGGCGTTTCTGATAGGTACCGGTACTGCTGCCATAACAACAGTTGCCAGTCTTTTTGTTGTGGAATTCAACCCAAAGAATGAGTGGGCCTCAAGGATAGGCTGGTTGCAGAGTTTTAACGGTTTCGGACAGACAATCGGTCTGTTCCTGGCTGCTGCCTTTTCCGGACGTAATGCATTCTCTGCCGGTTTATGGACAGGGGCAGCACTCCTGATCCCGGCTATTATAATCGGACATTTTGGCCTGCCGGGCTCAAAACCGGGCGGTATCAAGGCGCATCATCTCCATCACCTCGACTATCACGCTCTGGCAAAATTCAGGCGTGTTGAGTTCCTTGGAGGAGGCATTCTCAGGCACTCGCACCACCTTAACATGGCAGCATTTCGCAGCATGGGGAAACTTCTGCGTTCCATGTTTGGCTTTTTTATTTTGTCGTGGTTCATCATGGCTTTCGGTGTTGCGGCTTTCTTCGCCTATTTCCCCCTTGCCATGAAAACAGCCTATGGTGTATCACCGGGACTGACTTCACTTATTTATGGTGTTGCCGGAGGAGTTGGAATTGCATTGTATCCTTTCAGTACAAGGCTTGCCGACAAATTCAGCGTAGGTATGGTGTACCGGGGGGGATTACTACTTCGACTTCTTGGCTTTGGAATGCTGCTGGCGTTGGTATTCATCCATATCTCCTACCGTCCTCTACTTGCTTCTGTCGCATTTGCCTTCATAATCCTTGCTTGGCCCGTACTGAGTGTTACAGGAACGACTATCACAGCTGAGATAACACCTGTCAGTGAGGGTGAGGCAATGGGACTGTTTAACGCTTCAGGAGCTATCGGTACCGTTTTAGGTACGGTTCTTGGCGGACCCATGGTGCATTTCCTGGGTTATACAGCCGTTTCATTGACAGGAGTCTGTGGTGTCGGGCTTTCACTTTTGCTGGCAGTCTTTCTGCGGATTTCGTCAACGGATAGTGGATCTGCATCGTCAAAAGAAGGATAAATGCAATATTTACCGGTAAATGTGGGCCCTGATGAGAAAAAGGGTGAAACATCCCCGTCTAAATTGTCCCGCTTTTTCATTATTTTATTTTTTTAACCAGCAGCATCCTGGCCTCACATGTAACAGGCACTAATAACCGGAACATCAGCCATCCAAAACATTTTTAAGCATCCTGACCTGATCCTTGTTCCCCAGGACAAAAAGCATAAGTCCCTTTTTCAAAACAGTATCCAATGGCGGATTAAGAATATATTGGCCATTCTCGTGTTTAATACCGAGGACACTTACACCTGTCCTTTCCCTGATCCTGAGTTCCCCAATTGTTCTGCTGGAGTCAGAATTAATTCCGGAGCATGATATTTCAAAAAGTGAAACATCGCCAAATCGTTGAAGCATAATTTTTTCGACAAACTCGTGGATATCGGGTTGAATAACAAGCTTGGCCATTTTTTGTCCGCCAACCTTATCGGGCATAATGACATTGGTTGCTCCGGCCAGCTTCAGCTTCTTATCATTGGCTATAGCCGATGCCCGGCTGATAATAATAAGTTTGGGGTTTATTTCCCGGGCAGTTATAACCACAAAAAGGTTATCGGCATCGCTGGCCAAAGCACTTATCAGTGCCTTTGCATTTTCTATCCCTGCCTTATGAAGAACGTTATCATCGGTGGCATCGCCGTCGATATAGATTATTTTGGGATTTTCCTGTATGTACTCAATCACCTTAGGCCTGTTTTCAATTACAACAACCTGTATGTTATTGGAAAGCAGCTCGTCAACAGCCTGCGATCCATTACGTCCGTAACCGACGACAATCACATGGTCCTTCAGTTTCAATATTTGTTTTTCCATCTTTGTTTTGACATTATAAATGTTAAGAAGTCTATCGGAAAGGTGCTTGGTTATTATTGAAATGGCAAAGGCAAAAAACCCAAGACTAAAGATTATCAGCATTATTGTAAACCACATCCCCTCATGCGAGAAGGGGCGAATTTCTCCGAAACCGACAGTACTTATTGTAATTATCGTCATGTAGAGAGCCTCAATCAGGGAGTAGCCCTCTATATGCATATATCCAATAATTCCTATTAGTATTATGGCTAACAGAATTCCAACAGCAAAGAAAATTGTACGATTACCATGTGAATCCATAAGACAGCTTAGAAAATATAGTATAAATATATTGCTTTCCGGTGTTATAGATGAGGCTGATTTGTAAAAAATTCACTTAGTGGCACACTTCCTGCACGTCAATCACCGGGAAAGGCGTAAAGGCACAACGGCACAACGGCGTAAAGGCGCAAAGGTATAATGGGAAACCCGGTCATTCAGAGTACTTCATTCCAGTTCAAAGGAGTACTTGGTTTCGGAAATGGTTAGGACCATATACCGGAGTATAAGTAGCAAAATATCAGTGCAAACCTAATGTACAATAGTTTATCTATGGGTTGTCCATATTAAATCGGAACAGTGTGCCCCCTGATACCGGATTCTCAAGTTATGTTCCAACACCCGGTGAAGCAGTGTGAGTTTGACTGTGAGTAGTGAGGGCAACAAAAAAGAGTGGATCAGCATGTTCTCACACTCGCTCCCACTCTGTCCTCCGTAGTTTTAACGAAGGAGGACTCTCACTCTTTTTGTTGACCCACCAGGTTTCGAACCTGGACTCTTCAGAACCAAAATCTGACGTGTTGCCAATTACACCATGGGTCAGTTTCCCTGTTAAGGAGCAGCAAAATTAGAAATTTTTTTTAAAACTGATAACCCGACACGTAATTTGATAATAATTGCTCAGGACCGGTGATTCTCATTGCTGAGTATATCATTGTACCTGTCGCGGTTCATACGGGGCACCTCAACAACGATAAAAGGACAGTTGATAAGGGACCGCAGAATAAAACCCAACTCACACATGTCATCATCACCGTTCTCATAGTACCACTTAACACTGGCATTTTTTTTGACATCCTTCATTGCCGAAAGTTCTCTCAGCATAGCATAGATCCACTTCGTGGAACTTGTATTGATATATTCAAAACCAAAATCTATAACAGTCTTACCGGAATATTCAACTACATATTCAGATATCCATTTCAACAAAGGTCGGTAGAAATCTCCGGCATTTTCCGGTATCGATCTTCCCATAATAAAGATCCTTCCCGGTTCAAGTAAAATCCAGGGTGTTCTTTTTGAAGGATCTTTTTTTATATGGTCAGGCTGCGTCATGTTGTTCCGTTACATCTTAATCCCCGGTATATCTGTATCACAAATGTATAATCAATTCCCGAAAACATTGACCAGGAAAGGATTAAAATTAAAAAAAGGTATGAATTTTACAAATGTTGTTGTGTAACATTCTGGTTAAAAAGAGTAGGTTCTGTCTCTTCCCAGAGTGTAGGGTGTTCTTCTTCAAACCGTTTTATGATGGCTTTCATCACTGTTTCCCTCAGGAATTCAGATTTGTTTTTTATCCTGTAACGGTTACAATATATCCCCAATGCCTTCATTTCCCTGTTATTAAGCATCATGGAAAGGCGATTGGTACGTCTCAGGCGATCTTCTTTGAATGCGCGTCTCACTAATAAATATTGATGAAATCAGACAACTAATTTAAAAAATCAGCCCATCCACAGGCTGCGACAAAAAAATAGTTTTTAACACAAAAAAACCAGCCAGCCGTTATCTGGCTGGCTGTCTTTTGTTTATGGTATTAACAACTTTCGATATGTATCAATTGCAGAATCAGTAACACGACTGGTTACAGCCGGTGTATCCGCATCAGGCCTTATCGACACTGCCAAGAACATTCACAACTTTATGTTTGTAAAGTTCTTTCAGTTTGTCACGGGCAGGGCCAAGGTATTTCCGCGGGTCAAATTCACCGGGGTCTTCAACGAAAACCTTGCGTATAGCGGCTGTCATGGCAAGTCGTCCGTCGCTGTCGATATTGATTTTGCAGACTGCCGAACTTGCTGCCCTGCGAAGCTGGTCTTCCGAGACACCTGCTGTGTTTTCCATCTTACCGCCATATTTGTTGATCTCGGCAACAATATCCTGAGGTACAGAAGAAGCACCATGAAGTACTATGGGGAAACCAGGGATACGCTTTTCACATTCCTCGAGGATATCGAAACGAAGAGGAGGAGGTGTTTCTCCGGGTTTAACTTTAAACTTGAAGGCTCCGTGTGATGTACCTATAGATATTGCGAGTGAGTCGACACCCGTCTTCTTCACAAAATCCTCAACCTCCTCAGGCCTGGTGTACGAAGAGTGATCTGACTGAACCTCATCCTCGATACCTGCAAGCACGCCAAGCTCTCCTTCAACTGTAACATCATACTGGTGTGCGTACTCAACAACCTTTCTTGTCAACTCAATATTTTCCTCATATGGGAAATGAGATCCGTCAATCATCACTGATGAGAAACCTGTTTCGATACATGATTTACATGTTTCAAAAGAATCACCATGATCGAGATGCAATACTATCGGAATATGAAACCCGAGTTCTTTTGAATATTCAACAGCCCCTTTGGCAAGATACTGAAGCAAAGTCTGGTTGGCATATTTACGTGCACCCTTTGATACCTGAAGAATAACAGGTGATTTTGTTTCCACACAGGCTCCTATGATTGCCTGAAGTTGCTCAAGATTATTGAAATTGAAAGCAGGAATGGCATATTTGCCTTCCATAGCCTTTTTGAACAATTCCCTTGAATTAACCAGTCCTAAGTCTTTATAATGTAGCATAATTTAATGATTTTAAATAAGTCGCCCAAAATAGTTATTTTAGCATTGCCTGCCAAAACATTTTATCACAATTAACCGGAAATTTACCGGTTCAGATTACAAATATAACTAAAATTCAGGCGATAGTAAACAAATACTCCGGGACGGAAGAGTCTGTGAAATAATTCTTTTATCTGTTCTTTATATTATTTATCTTCGTAATCTTGAATTTTTAAAACTTTTAACTGCATTAAAGAAACCGGACAGACGTGCTATTTAACTTTATAATAGAGACTTTTACTCTTGATTTGTTTCATTTTTTAAAAACTTTAGCATGAAATCAACATGTCTTTATATACAGGAATGTATGAAAAAGTTTATCCGGTGTTGATTCAGTAAGACTATAAAAATAACATACACATGAAAAGAATATTGATTCTGATATTATCCGCAATACTTGTTTCACAGGGTTTTATAAGGGCACAACAGACGTCATGGAGTCTTGAGGAATGCATTAAGTATGCAATAGACAATAATATCCAGATTAAACAACAATCAGTCCAGACAAAGGTACAGGAGAATGCTCTCGACCTGGCAAAGCTTAAACTGTTGCCGTCGCTCAACGGGCAGGCTTCCTTCGGGTATAGCTTCGGGCGTGCACTTGATCAGAATACTTACCAGTTCTATAACCAGACTCTTCAGACTGATTATTTCTACCTTGGAGGTTCGACACCTGTATTCAGCGGGTTGCAAAACTATAACTCAATAAAGAAAAACCAGTACCTCGTTCTTGCCAGCCAGCAGGATCTTCAGAACATAAGCGATAATGTTGCCCTTAATGTGGCTCTTGCCTATCTTCAGATCCTCCTCAACAAGGAACTTGTTACAGCCAATCAAAACCAGGTAGACATATCGCGCCAGCAAATAGAGAAGACCCGTAAGCTTGTAGATGCCGGCAGTGTTGCCCGGGGAAACCTGTTGCAGATAGAAGCTCAGGAAGCACAGGAAGAGCTTGCCCTGATAAACACAAGGAACCAGCTTGAGACATCATACCTTACACTTACCCAGCTTCTCGAACTAAATACTCCCGAAGGATTTGAGATAGTTGTTCCGCAGTTAAGCGTTGATACCAATTCTGTTGTTTCAGGAAATATTAACGACATTTACCAGGTTGCACTTAATAACCGTCCGGAAATTAAAAGTTCTGAACTGAGACTCACGGCAAGCCAGTATGACCTTAAGATTGCCCGTGGGGCTAGAAGCCCGCAGTTTTCAATAAGCCATAATTTCAACACACGCTATACTTATATCCCAAACCAGGTAGGCATACAACCTTTCCGCGACCAGATAAAGAACAACCAGAGTTCCGGAATAGGCCTTTCTATGAATATTCCCATCCTCAATGGATGGCAGGTAAACAAGAATATAGCAAATTCAAAGCTGAATGTTGAAAGTTCCCAGTATGCCCTTGATGGTACAAAGAAGCAACTTTATAAAAATATACAGCAGGCTTATACCGACGCCAAAGCTGCTCTGAAGAAATATGCTGCAAGTATCAAGGCAGTTGCTTCTGCTGAAGAGTCATTCAGGTATACCGAACAAAAATTTGATCTTGGACTTGTTGCCCCTGTCGACTACAATGCGGCCAAGACACAGCTACTGAATGCACAGTCGGACCTGTCGCAGGCTAAGTATGAGTTTATCTTTAAAACCAAGGTGCTCGACTTTTACAAGGGGATGCCTCTTAATCTGAACAGTATAAATTAATCACTTAATAATATAGAATAAAATCATGAAAACCACGCTGTTTAACAGTCATATAAAGAATGGCAGGTTATAAAAAGGGTGGATTGCGGACAACTTTTAAAATCAAAAATTTATACAGATGAAAAATAACAAGATACTGAAGATTCTGCTACCGGTTGTTATTGTTCTTATCATCTTCGCTATTATCGGCAAGAAGGCGGGATGGTTCGGAAAGGCCCTTACCGTGAAGGTAGCTGTTGAAAATGTTGAAAAAAGGACTATCGTTGAGACTATTACAGCCAATGGTAAGATACAACCGGAAAAAGAGGTTAAAATAACCCCCGATGTATCAGGTGAAATTGTGGAGCTTAATGTTAAGGAAGGTGATCCGGTGAAAAAGGGAGAACTTCTGCTCAGGATCAAACCTGATGTTTATATCTCTCAACGCGACAGGTCTATGGCTGCAATAAGTTCTGCACGTGCTCGTCTTGCCCAGTCGGAAGCACAGTTCAAACAGGCAGAGCTGGCCTTCAACAGGAATAAACAGCTTTATGAGGAACAGACTATTTCAAAATCGGACTTTGAACAGTCACAGGCAAACTATTCCGTAGCCAAAGCCGATGTTGACGCTTCAAGGTTCGCCGTGAGCAGTGCTGAAGCATCATTGAAAGAAGCCAATGAAAACCTCACAAAGACATCCATCTATTCCCCAATGACAGGTACTGTATCCATGTTGCTTGTAGAACTTGGGGAGAGGGTTGCAGGTACCAACCTGATGGCAGGTACTGATATTATGCGTGTTGCCGATCTGTCACGAATGGAAGCCCAGGTGGAAGTAAACGAGAATGATATTGTAAGGGTAAAACTCGGAGATACAGCCACTATTGAAGTGGATGCCTACCTCGATAAGAAATTCAAAGGCGTTGTTACAGAAATAGCTAATTCAGCAAAGACAACAGGTGTCTCAGCGGACCAGGTGACAAACTTTGATGTCAAGATACTTCTTCTGCCTGAATCGTACCAGTCGCTTGTGGATGCCGGCGATAAGTACCCTTTCCGTCCGGGTATGTCAGCAACTGTGGAGATTCGTACGGAAACAAAACATGACGTAATTTCGGTACCTATTCAATCGGTGACAACCAGGACCGATACCACCAAAACAGGAAGCTCACTTGCAGAAGGTGATCTGCGCACCCTTGTATTTACAACGGACGGTAAATATGCCCTGGCGAAAGATGTTAAAACGGGGATACAGGATAATTCATACATAGAGATTCTCTCGGGTGTTTCAGTGGGCGACAGGGTGATTTCCGCTCCTTTCTCGGCCATCAGTAAAAAGCTGGCTGACAGCACCCTTATTGAAATTGTAAGTAAAGATGATCTTTATAAAGTCCAGTAACAGGATTACCATATAATATCATACATATGGTTTTATGTCTTGAGACAGCGACTGGTATCTGCTCTGTGGCATTATGCGATAATGACGGGATAAGGTATCTGCGTGAAAGTACCGATACCAGGTCGCATGCTGCACTGCTGACAGTCTTTATTGAAGAGGTTTTGAAAGAGTCAGGGACTGAAATAAAAAATCTCGATGCCGTTGCTGTGAGCAGGGGACCGGGGTCATATACAGGCCTAAGAATAGGAGTGTCTGTAGCTAAGGGGATTGCCTATGGCGCTTCGAAGCCCTTAATCGCAGCAGACACTACCTTCTCAATGTTCAGGACAGCTTTAACTAGTGATGAGTTACCCGATTCATGGGAAGATGCACTTTTTTGCCCGATGATTGATGCACGCAGGCAGGAGGTCTATTATGCAATCTACGACAGCAGAGGAAATATCGTAAAAACTGTTGATGCAGAGATAATTGATGAAAAAACATTCAGCAATTTCCCGGAGACTGTTAAAATGATACTTTTTGGTGACGGGGCAGCTAAATGTAAATCCCTGATAAAAAGAGACAATCTCTTTTTCCCCGGTGACTTCAGGATATCCGCAGCCGGGATGCATATCCCTGTAATACAGGCCCTCAAAGACAAAAAATTTGAAGATGTTGCTTATTTTGAGCCATTCTACCTCAAAGATTTCATTGCAACAAAATCAGCTAAAAACATTCTTGGGATCTGAATGGCATGATTACTGTACTACAACAGGTATGAAAATGAGAAAGACAATATTTATAGGCTTATTAATTGCCCTCACGGATTTATGTTCAGGGCAGATTGCGACCTATGATGTTGGGGAGAAGGTTAATTATAATATTCAATATGGTATAATAACCGGAGGAAAGGTATCTCTTGATCTCGAGAAGGAATACCTCGATGGAAAAGAGGTATGGCACTCCAGGCTGTCTGCACATACAACGGGTATTGTCGATGCACTCTATAAAGTACTCGATACATACGAGAGTTATATAGATCCCGGGACTGAACTGCCTGTAATGGCCATAAGGAATATCAGGGAAGGAAGATACAGGAAATACAACGAGGTAACTTTCGACAGGACAACCAGGCCGGACTCAGCCATACTCACCAGTAAACTTAGCGGAATTCATATTACAGAACCCCGAATCCTTGACATATTATCATGCTTCTATTATTTCCGTAACCATATCCTTCCTATCGACTCAAACCTGCAAAAAGGAAAGGTAACAACGATAATGACATGGTTCACTGATGAATTATACCCCATCAGATTAAAATATATCGGTGAGGATGTCGTTAAAACAAAATTGGGAAAGATCAGGTGTTATAAATTCAATCCCGTTACGGAAAAGGGAAGGCTGTTCAAAACTGAAGATGATGTATCGTTCTGGTTTTCTGCTGATAAAAATTATTTACCGGTTAAGATACGATTTGATATATTTGTAGGTGCTTTTACGGCAGAGATAACCAGTTGTGAAGGACTAAAATATCCGCTGGAAATTATTAAGAAATAATACTAACCAAAAGAGAGAATAAATAAGAATTTATGGCAAGTACTGCAGATTTCAGAAACGGGTTGGTCATAGAATACAACAATGACCTGTATACAATAGTTCAGTTTCAACATGTAAAACCGGGTAAAGGCCCTGCCTTTGTAAGAACAAAGCTAAAAAGCCTTAAGACGGGAAGGGTGATAGACAACACATTCGCATCGGGAACAAAGGTAGAGGTTGCCCGTGTCGAAAGACGTCCATACCAGTATCTTTATAAAGACGATATGGGTTTCTATTTCATGCATAACGAAACATTTGAACAGATACATGTTGCGGAAGATCTTATTGAAAACAGCAGTTTCCTTCTGGAAGGTGAAGCTGTTGAGATAGTTGTACATGCCGATACAGAGACAATTCTTTCCGTCGACCTTCCACAGTTCGTTGTTATGGAAGTTGTGTATTCCGAACCCGGACTGAAAGGTGATACTGCGACAAACACCCTTAAACAGGCTAAGGTATCCAACGGTGAAACTATTATGGTCCCCCTGTTCGTTAACACGGGAGATAAGATAAAAATCGATGTGAGAGAAAAAGCTTACGTTGAAAGAATTAAGGGTTAAGGATTCACCATGACAGACAAAAAGGTCCCGAACGACAGGTTAAAGATCTCGAAATTCAAGCTCGATTCGTTGCTTGATATAACACTTTCTATCAATGCCAACCTGCCAACAGAAGACCTTCTTGCCAAGTATGAATCAATTTTGCGGGACGATCTTGGTATCGGTAAAATACTTGTTTTCAAACACTCAGGGCACTGGGAATGCCTCCTTAACGGGGGATTCCCGGCCGAGTATGAATCCATAGATGTGGAATCGACACTTATGGGAATCAATGAGATATTCTTTGGAGCTGCCGATCTGGACTTTGAGGGTGTCGATATTATAATCCCTGTATTCAATAACAATATCCATCTCGCTTTCGTATTTATCGGCGATATAGAAGAGGAAGGAGAAGGGATGAGCCCTGTTCTAAAGCATCTTAACTTCATCCAGACGATATCGAGTATCATCATAGTTGCAATTGAAAATATCAGGTTATTCAATGAGAGCCTCAGGCAGGAATCACTTAAAAAGGAGCTCGAACTGGCGGCCAGAATGCAGCAAATGCTTATCCCCGATAATAAACACATGCCCAGAAATCCCAGGTTGAAGGTTACAGGTTTTTATTTCCCCCATTTTGAGGTAGGTGGTGATTATTACGATTGTATAAGCCTTTCCTGCAATAAAACAGGCTTCTGTATAGCTGATGTCTCGGGGAAAGGTATCTCAGCTGCCATTCTAATGTCTAACTTCCAGGCAAACCTGCGCGCCCTGTTCACCCACGATATCAACCTTGTTGCGCTTGTGAAGAAGCTTAACAGGATTGTTGATCTGAATGCAGCAGGTGAAAAATTCATTACATTTTTTGTTGCAAGGTATGACCATAGTACCAGGGTGCTTGAATATATCAATGCAGCACACAACCCACCGGTGCTGTACGACACAGTGACAGGGGATATCAGTTACCTTAAGGCCTCTTGTGTCGGAATAGGTATGCTGGAGGAAATACCAAGCATAAAAAAATCGGAAATAAAAATTACTGATCCCTCTAAAATAATCTGCTATACCGACGGCCTGTCGGAGATGAAAGGTCCTGATGGCAGGGAGCTTGGGACAGAGGTCATTGTAAAGTATATCACCAACAACAAACCTGTCAGTAAGAATATAGCAGAGATGATCAAATCACTAGGCCTACCTGATGATAATCCTTCCATTTTCGATGATGTTTCCATCATAGCAGCCGATATCCTGTAGTTATTTTTTTACTCTTACAAGGAAATAGTTTTTCTTGCCCTTCTGAACAAGCAGGTATTTTCCATTCAATAACATTTCACTGCTGACAGTAAAATCGGCATTTTCAATTTTCATTTTATTCAGGCTCAAACCCCCACCCTGAACGAGTCTCCTCAATTCACCCTTAGATGAAAATATCTGCGAATGGTCAGCACACAGGTCTGTTACAGACACCCCATTCGCAAAAACTTCTCCAGGCACCTCAAATACCGGAACTCCCTCAAAAACAGAAAGAAAAGTTTTTTCCGACATTTTTTTAAGCGACTCCGTGGTTCCTTTACCGAATAGTATCTGTGATGCCTCCACAGCACCCTCATATTCCTCTCTTGAATGCACCGTAACAGTTATTTCTTCAGCAAGTTTCTTCTGAAGCAATCGCAGATGAGGAGCCTTATTGTGCTCTTCCACAAGATTTTCTATCTCTTCCTTTCCAAGTATTGTAAATATCTTTATATAACGTGCAGCATCTTCATCAGATACATTGAGCCAGAACTGGTAGAACTGGTATGGGGTTGTCTTTTCAGGATCGAGCCACACATTACCAGATTCTGTCTTGCCAAATTTGGAACCATCCGACTTTGTTATAAGGGGACATGTAAGAGCAAAGGCCTCGCCACCGGCCTTACGCCTGATGAGCTCCGTTCCCGTCACAATATTACCCCACTGATCCGACCCGCCCATCTGGATCTTACAGTTATTATTGTTAAAAAGATGCAGGAAATCTGTGCCCTGTACAAGCTGATAAGAGAACTCGGTGAAGGACATTCCTTCCTTCGAATCGGATCCGATCCTTTTCTTAACAGAGTCCTTCGCCATCATATAATTAACAGTTATGTGCTTACCTATATCCCTGATGAATTCCAGGAATGAATATTCCTTCATCCAGTCATAGTTATTAACCATGATAGCATGATTTTCTTTACCTGAATTGAAATCGAGGAATTTGGCAAGCTGCTTCTGAATGGCATCCTGGTTTCTCCTCAGTGATTCTTCATCCAGAAGGTTCCTTTCCTCTGATTTGCCGGAGGGGTCGCCTATCATACCGGTTGCGCCGCCCACAAGGGCTATTGGTGTATGTCCTGCTCTCTGAAAATGCACCAGTAGCATAACCTGAACCATATGACCGATATGCAGTGAATCGGCAGTCGGATCAAACCCGATATAACCGCTGATCTTTTCCTTGGTAAGTAATTCTTCGGTACCCGGCATGATGTCATGGATCATGCCTCGCCATTTGAGTTCGTCAATAAAATTCATAGCAATAATTTCGAGTTGCAAATATAGCAAAGAGGGTTAAATGGAGACATCTTCCGGAGTCTTTTTAAACCTGTCGAAGCTGTGATTGAATCCCCCTTCACCAATTATAGGGAAGATAGCAGGAGCAATATCAGAGATAGGATTATATAACTTGGACTGCTCAATAGTATCTTTCGGAAGGAAGGGTCTCTTTGCATCGATAGCATTAAGAACCGCGAAAATGACACTCATAATTAGAACCGATTTAAGAACGCCGAAAAGAATACCAAGCAACCTGTTTACAAAACCCAGAGCAACAGCATTTACGATCTTATCGGCTACAATGCCTATAAAATGAATTACTACAACGATAAGGCCGAAAGTAATAATGAATGCAATAATTCCCACATACTGTCCTGTCATATCAAAATAATCATAGAGCTTCCCGGCTGTAAAAAATGAAAATTTTATAGCTCCCCAGATTCCGAGAATCAGAGCTGCGAGGGAGGCCACTTCTTTTACTAGTCCGTTTATAAATCCATTTACTACCGAAACAATAAGGATGATGAGTATGGTTGCGTCTATCCAGTTCATAATGGGTAAGTATCAAAGAATCAAAGATAGGATATTTCGTTTAAAGTAAAAAGACCGCACAACGGCAAGACTGCAAAACCGCCAGTCTTTATAAGCGTCCCTGAATATTTGTTATCATAAAAAAAAGATATACTTTTGCGACTGAAATATGGCTCCATAGTTCAACGGATAGAATAGCGGTTTCCTAAACCGTAGATCCAGGTTCGATTCCCGGTGGAGCTACAAAAAATGTCTCGCTGCTGTTAATTATGTATTATGTTTATGTTTTAAGGAGTATTCCTACTGGAAGACTTTATAAAGGCTTCTGTTCTGATCTAAACGAAAGACTTGCTCAACATAATGCGGGTAAAACCAGATCTACTAAACCATTTACACCATGGGAAATAGTTTACTTTGAAGAGGTTCCTTCCCTTAAACAGGCTATATTAAGAGAAAAATATTTGAAGACTTCTGCAGGAAGAAGATTTCTCAAAAAAATCCTGTAGATCCAGGTTCCCCGCCCGTACGACCGTGCATTTGGATGTTCTCAATTAGCATTAAGGCATTCGTACGGTCGGGCGGGGATTCCCGGTGGAGCTACAAAAAAGAGTGAGAGTGAGTGTGAGAGTGAGTAGATGCATACTCACTCTTTTTCTCAAGACTCACTCTCACACTCACACTTTTCTCCTATACTGAAACAATTTATTGATATAAGCTATTTAGTTACTATGTGACAACGTCCATTAATACCAATATTACCCGGATTTTGGTGTCTTAATAGCTGCTGCTGTTTTATAAATGAACACCAGCCTGTGGGAAAGTCCGGAAATAAATCAAATTGTTTAAGATTTCAACAAAAATTTTAATCACCCCTGATTTACAATATTGATTTTTAGCCTAACTTCATATTTAATAATATGTTAAACTAAAAATTCACCTGAAATGAAAAAACTCATTTTCCCTCTTGTTTCATTATTATTTGCAGCAGGGCTTTCCGCACAGACTGTCGACAGTGAAAGTCAGAAACTGATTGAAGCATTTGTAAAGAGTAATATCGACATCAAAATGGAGGCAGTTAATCCGGAGGATGTCAGCAAAGTATTCACAGGTAATTTCTTCAAAATTGAGGTTGGATTCGTTGAAACAGGAACAGGGGCCTCCTCATGCGGCAGTTCGGATTATGTAAGTATCAACGGGACAACCGTTAAAATGCCTGAAGCAGTGCATATGGACCTTGAATGCCCTGTTCTGCTGTCGCTGGTGAAAAAGGATTTCATGATTAAAAATGATAATGATGCAAAACTTTTTGAAGCTGCCATGAATACAATTTACCCGGTTGAAAAAAGCGAAATTCCCAATGTGAAATTTCTACATAAGGGATCACAATGGATATTCCTTCGTGGCAAGTTCTTTGATGATTATACCGCATTTATAGTTACAACCGGGGAAGACGGATCTTTAAAAAAAATCGATCTGAAACTTGCCTATGCTGTAGAATAATACAGATTACAGACCGGAATACATATGCTTATTGTTTCGTTTCGTATGCCTGCCTGAATTAATAGCATCCGCGATGGTAGCACACGCAGATCCTTACTGCAGCGGATTTTATATTACAGTTAAGGACAGGTTTGGACCCGTGTCTGTTTGATTGTTACAGTTAACCGTAGCAAACTTACATTAACACTAAAATCTATTTTAACCCGGCAACGGCAGCATAAACCTCCTCAAGCTTTTCATTCCTGATATGGTTTTGTTCTTTTATTTCATCAGGAAACAGAAAGCCCATGTTAAGATCGGCAAACCGTTTATCGAGGCTTGTCGATTCATCCAGGAGCCTTTTCAGCTCAGGAAGGATAACTTTTGCTGTCTCACGATTATAACGATCCGATTCATAAACAGATTCTACCTTCATAAAATCGAGGTAGAAAGAACGCAGGTCAAGCATGAGCCGAAGGTGCTCAAATTCCTTTGAATGTGTCTTTGGAGTCAGCGAAGCCATGAGCTCCCTTGCATGATTCACACTCATGCTAACCCTGTCAATGCCGGCATTATCAGCTACACTGACCTGTTCAGGTGAGGCTGTAAGTATTTCCCACAGCTTCTCTCCTTCTGCAGAGGTAAGGCCAAAACGCTCCCGGGCATATTTTACAACAAAAGCTTGGGGGTCGAGCGGGGATTCCTGCCTCAGCGATTGAGCATAGGCGGCAATCAATATCCTGAAACCTGACAAGGGATATACATTGCGGATTGCATGAAGCTTTATTACCTCATTATCCGTATCCCAGGTATATCCGTATTCACCTGATGTCGACCATGAAGTCATTACTATACCCCTGTAACCTGCTTTCCGGGCATAGGGAATAAAATCGCGCTGGTTATTAAAGTGTTTCTGCCAGTCGGTAAGGTACCAGTTATCGGGATGACTCCGGATAGAAGGAGATCCCCAGAAATTTAGTCCCTTCTTAAGCAGCTGCCCTATATCGCCAAAATGATTTATCTTCCATCCGTAGTTCCAGTCGATATACACTGTTTCCTTCGGAAGCCTGTCGACAACATCAGGGTATTGCAACACAATGTCGGACCATAGCACCGGTATCTTACCCATACCTTTAACAATATTGCATATCATCACAAGGTAATCGGCAAACAGCTTCGACTTACCCTCTTTTGCGGCCTTTTCGGAGCATACCGGGCAATAACCCAGTAAACGAGTTTCATCACCGCCTATGTGGATATATTTCGATTTGTGAAGCGAGGCTATATCGGCAAACAGGTCTGTAAACAGTTTCCTGTCTTCCTCAGTTTTTGACGGGCAAACCTGCGACAAGTCCTTGTCCGATTCCCTGAGATCGCGGTACCTGTCGTGCTGAAGTATGTATTCCACATGCCCGAAACACTGCTGCAGGGGTATCACTTCTATACCGAGGCTGTCACAATACTCAACAAAATCCTTTACCTCCTGCCTTGAATAGGCATACCTGTTCGAGATTGTTGCATGTTTTTCATATGGAAATGAGCCCTCCCATTCCATCACAAGCGTATTTATCCCGAAACCTGCCAGCTCCTTTGCAAAGCTTCTCAATGCAGGCATAGTCATTACCTCAATGCGGAGATCGATATGAAATCCACGGACAGGGAAGGTGTTAAGCGCCTCATGTTCCGGTCCCTGCACCACTGGTGCAGCTTTTGCCACAGGGTATATACCTGAAAGAAACAAAAAGAATAAAACAAGCGGCAGTGTTATAAATGATTTTCTGAAAGGCTTCATATGCGTAAGTTGTTAAGCTTTAAACCAATTAAATATATGGATTATCCACGGAATATTTTTGTACAGGTATGATGATTAAAAATACAGATTTTTTTGGTTCGCCAGATATTAGATCTGCTATACAATATCTTACTGTCTGTTTACATTTAAGGCTGCATTAAAATTATAAAGGTCTTAACCGCATAGAATGCAAGGGCAAAGCGCTGAGATCCCAAAGAGCTTATGTTTAAGTTTTACCTTTTTAGATTTGCGGCTTTCCAATACATACACCCGACTAAGCATCCTTAGCCAGGCTCTGCGGTTAAGATCTTTAATTTTAAGACTGTCCCTAAGAATTTACTGACTGAATATAATGCCGGCTTACTTAACAACAATTAGCCCCACAGGCAGTTCTCCGGAATTGATCATTGCGGTAATATAGTTACCAAAATTTTCGGAAAAATTTCCTGATATTTCAATCCTGCCACCCTCAATTACTGATCTTACAGTAGGATAAGAAAGGACATTATCATCGAGTACAATGGCAATGGATTTTCCAATATCGCGCCTCGTTGTTTCGGCCCAGCTTAATGCTGCCCTATCGGTCAGACTGATGAGGATCTTGTCTCCCTTATACTCCGAATCTTTAATATCCGCACTTTTTATTACAGGATTACCTGCTGTTTTGAGAGGCAATAAACATGTCTTTTCGCTCTCAGGATTCTGTGTCCATGCAAACCGGCACTTATTGCCTGTGTCAAGGGTTCCCAGGTAGGAATTGATCCTCTCCTCTTCACCGGACTGTACGCATCCCAGCCTCCCGCTAAGATTATCTATGCTGTCTGTCTTCATTACAGAGAAAATTGCATTATTTCCTCCAAGAAGGTCAAGCATCTCCTTATGATCAAATACTTCATAGAATGCTATAGCTCCTTTGTGCGTCATAAGGTCCTGAATCGTATTAATATCGGCGGATGCCGGAAAAACAACCTCAAGCAGGTCTTTCCCCGGGACAACCATGACGTGACCATTTTGCGTTTTCAGGTAAAGATTCAACCTCTTGCTGAGGACCGATGCTGAGCTATTTATGGCTGCCGGTGAAACATTATTTCCCGAAGCCTCTAAATAGAAATGGTTCGTTTTGTTTGTTCTGCCTGTAAAGACAGGAGCTATACTTCCAAATAAAAGTATGGCTATCAGTGAATATAATATTGTTCTCATTTATTTCTGTTTTAAGTTAAAAATAACAACGTATCCCTGCCGTGATGACTGGGAGTAAAAATTCAGGATTACTATTTAACTTAAAACCGGAGGATCCCCCGGGCTGCATAACCTGGGACAACAAAGCAGATCAGTTAATGGTATACGGGCAATACTGTTTCGTACTGCCTCGAGAGAAACAATAGCAAGTATTGTTTTCCTGCAGTCGTTTGTAATCTTAAAATTCCTGTAATTCACAGGTGGAAAATTCCTGTTAATTGCATCAACAAGAAATCTCTGAAGGGATGATAAACAGGGATTTGTAACAGGAACGGCTTCCCGGTGATTAAAGGACGTTCCTGTTAAGGAATTATGCAATATATTACTATGCTTTCCTGCAGCAGTTGTGCCGGCATTCTGAGAAAAAGCGAAAGCAAAGACAACAAATAAGACCCAGAAAAAGAGAGTCCTGATATGACGTTCAATATCTTTGTCCCTGTTCAGCATGCAGCAAAGATATGGAAATTAGGTGGAAAAGGAGCAAGTCTTTGTTCTTTGTTGTTCTGTCCTATCATTTGATAATCGTTTTGCCAGTCATTACATATTTTAAATCTGCGATATAACAAAGCATCGGTACGAATTACAAATTCGCGCCAACTGACATGGGCAGCCCCTCTGTCAGCGAGGCTGACATCTCCCCTGTCAGTACCACAATAAACTTAGGTTACGGGGTTGACGACCCCTCTGTCAACTTCGTTGACATATCCCCTGAAGGGGAGATGATTTAGCCAGATAATTGACTGTTCTGTAAACCGGAGTACGGAATTTTACTATGCGGATGAGATGGCCCGCAGGCCATAACCAGAAAGCTGGTTACGAGGCAGAATTAACCCCCCTTCAGAGGGGCAGGGGGAACGACCGGTGGCCTGTCCTGACCTTTAGCGTCAGTGGGCTGTCACGACTGATAGCGTCGGGAGCAAGGGGGTTTCTTTTCTCATATCAAATACCTAAATCCATTCAAATAGTTTAAATTTGGCATAACTACCAGATATAATCCTTTATTAAAATATAAAGTCTGCAAAATGAGAAAGTCAATATTAATTACCGGAATACTTATATTTCTTGGTACTGTTTCTGTAGTCCGGGCTCAGAATGATACGATTATGCAGCTGAAGCAGCAGGTTGAAAACCTTCAGAAGCTGAATGCAAAACTGGTAAAACAGGTAGAAACAGCAAATGCAGGTATAATGAAACTTGAGTCAAAGGTCAGCTCTGCCACGGACAGCCTCGATGCTATGAGGAAGGAACTGGCAAGAACGAACTCCGGGATAGAGCTAATGGCAGCGAGGCTGGAAAAACAGATCAGTCAACTGAACAATAAAACGGATTCCGGTTTTTCGGAAATGGCTTTGCGTATTAAACATAATAAGCTCATTTTCATTATTATTTTCATCATGGGTATTATTTTGATCCCGGTGGTACTTCTTATCTGGTTCCGTAACCGGCTGGCATCGGTGAAGAAAGGATTATCAGATCAGATGGCAAACAGCTCCGGGGAAATCATGGAGGAGATCAAAAAGCTCGATAACCAGGTATTCTGGTCGCTTGATATGCTCAAAAGTCAGGATGACAAGGCTCAAAATGCCACAGGAAAAACTGATCATAGCCTGGCATTGAAGGTGGCCGATGAGATAATCCGTATACAGAAGAACATCAACCTTATGGATCCTGAAACAAAAGGCCTGAAACAGATGGAATTCGCTCTTGAACGTATAAGGGATAATTTCAGGGACAGCGGATATGAGATAGTTGACATGCTTAACAAACCTTACCGGGAAGGGATGCTCGTTACAGCCAAGTTCATTAAGGATGAAGGTCTTAAACCAGGAGAAAGGATCATAACAAGGATAATCAAACCCCAGGTAAAATACGATGATACTATTATACAGGATGCCGAGGTGGAGGTGAGTACGGGGTAGGTGGCAGGACCGCAGGACCGCATGACCTCTTTTCTACTCCTTCAGCTTCCCGTCGTTCCTGAGAAGATCAAGTATACGGGCATCATTCCTGTTGTCGGGAATATAATCGCCATATATGGGACCCGGGTAACCAAGTGATACTCTCAACTGATTCTTTCCCGTAAAATTAAGAGGATCTATTGTTATCCAGTTTACACCCGCAGATGAAAAACTACACCAGAAATAGCCGGTATAGATAACCTGTTTATTTACTGTAACAGCAAAGGGAATACCATGTATCTGATTCAGCTCAAAATCATTGAGCCGGTCTGCACAATCGCCGGTTACGGTAAACGTATATGAGTCAGCATCGTAAGATACAATCTCATCATAATAAATGATTACAGAATCGCTGAGAGTCACTGATGAATCAATAATTTGAAAACCCGTGCCGTCTTTCTGAAAATCCCTTATCCGGTAAAACTCAAGTCCTGAACCCGGCATGCGGTACGACTGGTATTTCTCACAGCTTACTGCAAGAAATGCAATAAATAATATGAAAAGTAATCTCCTCATTTTACATATAATAAGATGAGTTTTTCGTCAAAAAGGTTGCTTTGGAGAAGGCATG
>JBJKPQ010000025.1:0-5097 GCA_046706305.1 Bacteroidales bacterium | reverse complement strand
TGTCTCGTATATCATACTGTTGTTACCACACAGGTAAAAAAGCATTTTATCATCGACAGTAAAATGAGGTAAATAAGCAGTTACCCTGCCTTTGTGTTTCCCGTTATTATCTTTTGAGGTGCACAGGATGTAATGACCGGGGTCATATTCATCTTTCTCATAAGCTTCTTCGGCATATCTTACACCATGTATAATAGTATAATCAATTCCCGGATAAGATTTAACGAAACTGTGAAAAGGAGATATCCCGGATCCGGTGGCTATAAAAACAAACTTTCTTGTGTAAAGGTCAAACGGCTGAATGCAAAATGAACCAAAAGGACCGTTAACCTGAAGCATCTGACCTGCAGTACAGTTTTTCAACAGTCCTGAAATTTTACCATTCAGAACTTCCCGTACAAGGATCTCAAGGTAATCGTCCTTTTCCCCACTGTAAACAGAATATTCCCGTTGGTCCATCTCGCCTTCCGGACTAACGATTATATGCTGCCCGGCTTTAAAGTTCATGTTACCCCTTTCGAATCGCATAACGAAAGTACTGGCGGTCAGAAACCTCACATCCAGTATTCTGTGTAAGCCTGCAGCAAGAGTCAGATCAGGGTCCTTCTTCTCAAGATACATAAATACCAAATCGAATAAATACTGATCGGGAAACAACAGGAAGATACATTGGTTCAAAAAACAAGGATTATTAATATCCCCATCAGTTCAATTTGCATTAGATCCTCGCTCCAATAACCAGGATATCGTCTCTCTGTGCCTGATCGCCTTTCCACTCGTTAAAAGTCTTTTCCAGAATTTCCTTTTGCTCAAACAAAGGCTGCTCGAAAATCTTAAGAAGTAACTTCCGGAAGTTTTTACTGCCAAAGCGTGTGTTTTTGGTCCCTCCCACCTGGTCGATAAACCCATCGGTGAAAATGTAGAAAGTATCGCCTATTCCCAGTTTAATTTCATGATTTGTAAATGATTTATCGCTCAGAAAATGCACTCCTACAGGCATCATATCCGCTTTGATCTCATTGAGATGTGGTTTACCATTAGTGCTGCTGATAATATAAAGAGGATTAAAGGCCCCGGCATATTGCATAATTCCGGCAGAGGCATCTATTACGCACAAAGCCATTTCTATTCCTTCCCTCGATTCTTCTGTCTTCCCGGTCTGTCGCAGTGAATGTTTAATCTCCTTTCTTAGTTCATTCAGGATATGACTTGCCTGGGTAACTTCCTTTCGCTGTACAATTTCATTCAGATAGCCTATCCCAAGCATACTCATAAAGGCTCCCGGGACACCATGACCTGTACAATCAGCGGCAACCAGAACCACATAATGATTTATCTGCTTAATCCAGTAAAAATCACCACTGACAATTTCCTTGGGTTTAAAGAGAATAAAATTCTCATTAATAAGTTCTGTGAAGTATGTCTCAGGAGGCAAAATTGCAAGTTGAATACGCTGTGCATAATTGATACTGCTTATTATCTCTTCCTTTTGACTGTTGGTTATCTCGTAGAGTTTCTTGAGCTCGTCATTTGCTGTTAATATTTTATCATTCTTTTCCTGCAACTCCGCGCTTTGTTTTTCAAGTAATGCGCGTCGTTCATCAAGTTCTGCCGTAAGTTTCTTTGACCGTTTCAGGCTCATATAGTAAACCAGGATAAGTCCAATTGCAAGCAGCAAAATGACTAAAAGGCTCATGTTAACAATCCTTTGAAACGACTTCCGTTTTTCAAGAATTTCTACTTCCGATTGCTTTTGAGCCACCTCATATTCAGTCCTGAGATCTGCCATTTCCCTGATGTTCCTGTCGCTCTGAATGCTGTCATTTGCACTTATATATATCGACAGGTAATGGAAGGCACTGTCATATCTCCCTGTATGCCTGTACATCTGCGCAAGTAACTGGGCTGCATCTCTTTCGTAATCCTTCTTCCCTAATTTTAATGCCTCATTGAATGATTTGGTTGCCAGTGTAATGGCCTCTTTCATCTTGCCTTTTTTCAAAAGTATTCCTGCATATTCGATAGTGAATTCTATGGCACCCCGGTCATCTCCCTTTTTAGTAAGAAATTCAATGGCCTGCAAAAGATAATTTTCAGCTTTGTCATATTGTGCCAGTTTTGAATATGCCATTCCCGTATTCCCAATACAATATTCATAATTTATGCTGTCGCCCAGCTTCAGAAAAACATCTTTTGACTCTAAAAACAGAACCAGTGCAGTATCGTACAAACCCCTTGTGTACTCAGCATATCCCAGGTTGTTTAATGCAGCAACCATTTTTACACTATCCCCCGTTTTTTTATACATCTCGATGGCTTTCCCCATATAAAGATTTTCATCATGTGGGTTGCCCTGCTTATTATATGTCTCAGCAATAGCCATATATATAGTTCCCAGCCTGTTGTCGTTACCATTTTTCTCATAGTAATTGGCTGCTTTTATAAAATATCGCATTGCTGATGGCAGATAACCGCTGTCAAGGTAATTATACCCCAGTTTATAATATGGCCATGCAGCATCAAGATTCACCTTTTCCGCAAGCTTTACGGCCTGCTCACAATATTCCAGGTTGTTTTCCTGATCAACTGAGCCCGAGATTATCCTGCATAGAAGGTTATACCTGTCAGTATCATTCTTTACAAGGTTGTTGTTCAATATATATAAAAGACTATCTGAGGGTTGACCCCTGAGCTGGATCAACGACCCTATAGTCAACAAAACAGCAAACCCAAAAGCTGTAATATTTCTATTTAACATTCAAAGTTTATTGTTGTTAATCCTGTATTCTTATGTAAGGATCGATGGTCAGGGTTGAATCGTTCTTTAAGATAACTTCAACAGCATAGTAATGATCTCCTAAAGGTGCTTTAGGATCTATATAAAGCCTGGCTCGATTATGTTCAATAACTATTTCAGGCATATTTTCCCAGGTTTTGCCAGGTTTAAAATACATTGTATCTATTCTCTTAATCCCACTGCAGCGATCCAGTTTCCAGAAAACCGTACTGCCTCTTTTGGCTTCCGTTCCTAAAGTATCAATACAAGCGCTCACTGTATCGTGCATAAAGAGATGATTCGTATTGTGGAGCTTTATATGCGACATGTATATCTCCACTTTTTTGTTACCTTCATTCTGTTGGCAGGATATTGTATACAAGCCAGAAATCAGGAATAAAATTCCCAGGATTAACAATAAAGTCTTTTTCATAATTAATCAGCCATTAGAGGTTTAGTAAAAAATAAAACCGGAATGATTTATACTCCATGCAGAGTATCTGTTAAAGCGGACTATTACAATAAATTTTCTTTAATAATCCCTGAGCTGTCATGTTGTTGAATATCAATAACAAAATTAAACCTTGAATCGCAGAAAGTCAAGTTTATTTTACCAGGCTCTGGTTGGTGGTAAAGATGCAGACGGGGAATTATAATAAATTCTCTTTCTTCAGTGCAGCTGCTATATGGTCATGTTTCTCCCGGAAATTTTCCTCTATCCTCTTATAAACAGCCTTGAATTCCGGAAGGTCTTTAATATTATCCAGCAATGGCTCCTGATTTAAAAAGAGAACTGTCCAGTAATGATAATTATTTTCCCTCGAAAACAGGCTCAGTTCATCAAGGGCTTTATTTTTATTCCCTTTATATGCATAGTATAAAGCCAGGTTAACATGTTTATAGATTGACCTGTCAGTCTCGCAATAATCTTTGAAGTTCCTCAGATATTCATCCGCCTTTTTACTTTGTCCCATCTGCTTAAATACAAAAGCAATTTTTGCATCTTCAGACCTGTAAACATCAAGGTTTTGTGTTTCTTCAATGCCTTTAAATCTTTTATAATATTTGAAAGCACTTTTATAGTCCTTCATATAGTAACAGATCTTGGCTACTTCCTGAAGGATATCCAGCCTTGTTGTGTCTTTTTGAAGAGCCGTAACAAGAAGGTTCCTTGTTTCTGCCAGGTCCTTGTTCTTCGCATACAATATGTATGCTTTTATATATTCGGAGAAGAGGTTTGATGGATTGTATTCCAGTGATCTGTTTATATAAAATTCCGCCTCTTCGGTAAAACCCGTTTGTATGAATGCATTGCTCACGTGCATATAGATATAGCTTGCAGTGACCGAATCGTAAGAGGCTATATCGAGCCTTATACCCTTTAGTGCATATTCAAGGTATTTCTCAGAATCGGGGGAATACCTCGCATAGAAATCGGCAAGGCTGTTTATCACCATTGCCGAATTAGGATTATACTTCAGAGCGTTTTCAAAGTAAGGAACTGCATTTTCATTCTGTCCAAGGTCCATAAAGTACAGGGCTTTGGCTACAAGGCTCTGTGCCATCTGATCGTCCAGAGAAAGAGCTTTGTCAGCATTGACTTTAATTAGCCCGGCATTCTTCTTATCAGCCATTGGTTCATCAAGCATGTAATAAGCAATAGCCAGGTCGGCATATGCCCTTGCAAATTTATTATCATGTTCGGTTGCTTTTTTAAAGAATGTAACAGATTCTTCAACTCCCTCCCTTGTTCCCTTATAAAACAGATCAAGTCCTTTAAGGAAAAAGTCATATGCAACAAGATTATCAGTAGGTGGTTTTTCTATTCTTTCTGCCTCATCAGGAGTAATAATAGCCTTTATGCTGCCTGCAATGTCCCTGGCCAGATCAATTTGAAGACTAAATATATCTTTTACATCTCTCCGGTACTGCTTAGCCCATAACTGTTTATCTCCAGGCCCTTCAATCAGCTGTATGTTAAGCATTATCCGGTTCCCGGCCTTTTGTCCGCTGCCCTCAATGAGATAGTTTACATTCAGTTCCCTGGCCACTTCTGATATCAGTTTGGCAGTATTCCTGTACTTTTCAACTGATGTCCTGCTTACAACCCGGAGATCCTTTATCTGCTGAAGATCCGTAATTATCGATTCCAGCAAACCGTTAACAAGGTATATATTGGAGGAATCGTTACTCTCGTTCCTGAAAGGGAGCACAGCTATAGATTTTTCAAGTCCTCTGTTAACACTGAAAACAGGTTTAAAAACAATGAAAATGATTGCTGCTAAAATGAAAGAGCTTAATAATATCGCAGAAACCAACAA
>JBJKPQ010000024.1:0-43423 GCA_046706305.1 Bacteroidales bacterium | reverse complement strand
ACAACAGACCTTTCTCTCCGGTTTGATCCGGAATATGAGAAAATCTCAAGACGTTTTTATGAACATCCTGGTGAGTTTGCTGATGTATTTGCCCGTGCCTGGTTTAAGCTTACTCACCGGGATATGGGCCCGAAAAGCCGTTATCTCGGACCGGAAGTTCCGGAGGAAGACCTGATATGGCAGGATCCTGTTCCCAGGGTGGATCATCCACTTGTTAATGATACTGATATAGCTGGTCTGAAAAAAAGTATACTTGCTTCAGGGTTGCAGGTATCACAATTGGTTTCAGTGGCCTGGGCCTCAGCGTCTACTTTTCGTGGTTCAGACAAAAGGGGAGGAGCGAATGGAGCGCGTTTAAGACTTGCTCCCCAGAAATCGTGGCAGGTTAATAACCCTGATAAACTGGCGAAAGTGCTGAATAACCTTGAAAATATTAGGAAAGAGTTCAACGATTCAATATCCGGCGGTAAAAAGATTTCGATGGCAGATTTGATAGTCCTTGCCGGATGTACCGGTGTTGAAAAGGCAGCAAAAGACGCCGGCTTTGATGTTAAGGTTCCCTTTACTCCCGGACGTACTGATGCTACCCAGGAACAAACTGATGTTGATTCTTTTGCTGTTCTTGAACCCGTTGCCGATGGCTTTCGTAACTACCTGAAAGCTAAATATTCAGTTTTGCCTGAAGAGTTGTTGGTTGATAAGGCTCAGTTGCTGACGCTGACAATACCTGAGATGACTGTTCTTATTGGGGGCCTGCGTGTTTTGAATACAAATTATAATGGCACAAAATACGGTATCTTCACCAGGAAACCGGAAATGCTGACAAATGATTTTTTTGTTAACCTGCTAGATATGAATACTATATGGAGCGCATCATCAGGCAGCGAAGATATTTTTGAGGGACATGACAGGAAAACAGGTGATTTGATATGGACAGCCACAAGAGTTGACCTTGTTTTTGGCTCAAATTCAGAACTCAGAGCTGTTGCTGAGGTATATGGAAGCGCAGATTCCAGGGAAAAATTCGTTAAAGATTTCATATCGGCCTGGAATAAGGTCATGAACCTCGACAGGTTTGACCTGAAGTAACATGATATATGAGGCAGTCACAGGAGAAAAGAAATCTTAACCTCAGATGTCGCAAAGGTAAAGCACTAAGATCGCAAGGTGCTTAATATTAATATCTTATTTTTGTGTTCCCGCCAGACCGAAAGCCTGCCTGAACGAAATAATTCGGGCAGGTCGTTGGGGCGGTCCAGGAAGTTTATTATACTTTTAAATACGCCCTTTTCTGAGTTTTCCTGTTGGTTATTCATGCCTTATTGAAGATGCGGGGTTTGACAATGCTGCCTTTACAGCCTGCGTGCAAATCGTTAAAAGGGCTATTGCCATTATAAGTAATCCGCTGACAATGAAAACCCACCACTGTATGGGAATGCGATATGCAAATCCTTTTAACCATACATATGAGGAGAAATATGCTATTGGAAAAGCTATCAGTATGGCAGTGAGTACAGGCCTGACATAATCTGATACCAGGCGTAGAACAACCGTTTGAACAGATGCACCCATCACTTTCCTGACAGCAATCTCTTTAGTTCTCTGGACAATTATTACAGCCACAATGCCAAACAGACCAAGGCATGCCAGAAAAACACTGATCAAAGAGAAGCTGGAAAATATCTGCATCGATTTCTGTTCTTTCCTGTAAAGGGCGTCATATTCTTCATTAAGAAACCGGTATTCAAAGGGCTTGTCAGGAATATAATTGTTCCAAATTTTCTTTATTGATGCCAGTGCAGCAGGTGTGTCATTGCCCTTAATCCTGATAACCATAGTATTAATATAGTTATCATAGAGAAATATCACAAGAGGCATAATAGCTTCATGCATTGAAGCTATATTGAAGTCCTTTACCACAGCTTTTACTGTTCCGTTGAACCCGGTATTGATCTTACGTCCAATGGCCTCTTCCGGTGTCCAGCCGATCTTTTTTGCAGCTGTTTCATTAATTATTAAATCAAAACTGAATGATTCATTGACTTCTGCTGCCTTTAGTCTTTTAAAGTCGGATTCTGTAAAGTCTGAACCTGCAATTATGCTGATACCCATTGTTTTCAGGTATCCAAGGTCAACTGGTAATGCCCTTGTTATAAACTTTTTCTCACCTGTTTCAGTTGGTACAGACATAAAATTAGTCCACCTGACTTCCGTGGGCGAAACATTTCCGGCACTTACATCTTCCACAAATGAGTCAGATTTCAAAGCATCCTTTAGGTTATAATATTTTGGCCATACATGTTCACCCAATTGTACTGATATTACATTTTCCCTGTTGTAACCTATGTTTTTGTTTTGAATAAAAGCTCGCTGTTGCTTGATAATCAGCGTTATGATAATAAGTGTTATGGATACTACAAATTGAAAAACTATAAGTGTTTTTCTGAATGAGCCGCCTGATAATGAACCTTTTATTCCGGGCTTCAATCTGCCATCTCCGGAATGCCTGGAAATTATAATTGTTGGATAAAGGCCTGCAATAAAACTTACAAGCAGGCAGGAGCTCAGTATTATACCTGTTATGACCGGACTTAACAATAAAGATGCTGGCAGTATACTGCCTGTAAGGTTGTTAAAGGAAGGCAGGATTAATGTGACAAGGTATAGAGAGAAGACAATGGCTATTAATGAATAAATAACCGATTCGATAAAAAAATGCATGAAAAGCTGTTTCTTTCCTGATCCCAGGACCCTTCTTATAATAACTTCTTTTTCATGCTTTGAGGCCTGGGCTATTGTAAGGTTTGTATAATTGATATAACCAATTGAGAGTATGAGTATGGCTACAAGAATTAAAATCCTGATGTAAATGACAGGCATGTTAGGAGTCAGTCCGTCTGTCTTTGAATGGAGGTGAACCCGGGTAAGCGGTTCAAGGTTAAAACTGAAGTTATCAAGCCCTGAATTTTCAAGTTCCTCATCTTTAATGCCATGTACATAATCATTGAATTTTGATTCAAGAAGCGTTTTGTCTGTTCCCTTATCAAGAAGAAGATATGTAAGAAAATTTGCAGGGAACCAACTTTCATTCTTTGATATGCCCAGGTTGGAGAATGACGCAATGAAGTCAAAAACAACCTGTGAATTCAGTGGAACATCGGCTACAACACCGCTGACCTCATAACTCTTTTCCCCATTAACCAGTATTGTTTTTCCCAATGGATCTGCAGTGCCAAAGTACTTTAATGCCATCGACTTTGTAAGGACAACTTTTGAGGGTGCATCAAGGGCAGTATTCCTGTTTCCCTCCAATAGGCGGAATGAAAATATCTTAAGAAAATCTGAATCAACAAATAAAAACCTCTTTTCATTATAAACGGCTTCATCGCTTTTAACCACCCCAGGTACATTGTAAATTCTTGTATATGCTTTTACCTGGGGGTAATTCCTTTTAAATTCCGGACCTGTTTTTGTGCCTGTTAAAGCCCACTGTTCCTGGTTGCCATTAACAGTCATGTCAGCCGTTATACGTACAATATCATCCGAATTAATGTTAAAGCGATCGAAACTGAACTCATAATATGCATAAAGCGATATTAGAATGAAGCATACCATGCCTATAACAAGACTTGAAAGCTTTATTACCGATGTTACCTTGTTGCGGAGAAACCTGCGGAATGTAATTTTTATATAGTTTTTAATCATTGCAATGTTTTATTAATCATCTGGCTAATTCTGTGCCAAACCTGTAATGTATTGATATGAAGTATTTTATTTTAAATTGAAGTGTGTGAATGTATAATTATTTTACATAAAACCGTAAAATTTATAGACATATACTCAAAAGGGCTAAATGATAATCCGATGCAGGATTTTGAATCCATCTTGTGAAGGATGTTAACGAATGCTGGTATATCATGAATAGCCTCTTTGTATAAATAAAAGTATAATTCATTCATAGCTATAATTATGTAGTTTATAAAGACATAAATGAACAAGTTTAAATGATATTTGTTATTAGTCTAAATAAGCATTAGAATATATAACTCTGAAAATTCATTAGATAACACAGTTTCTGGATGAAGTTTTTACGAATCATATTCT
Source organism: Bacteroidales bacterium (assembly GCA_046706305.1). Lineage (GTDB taxonomy): Bacteria > Bacteroidota > Bacteroidia > Bacteroidales > VadinHA17 > LD21. Next base: position 39,319 of record JBJKPQ010000024.1, on the reverse strand, counting down.
ATCTGGCAGACTTGTTCTTTGAAGATTAGTTCAAGCATTGTTTTCTGATTTTCTAAAGAGGAAACCTCTTCTTTCTTTCACAGAAAAATAACCCCATAAAACCTGTACCCCATGAAAGCAAACCATCCGGAATTCAGAATTTTCTTTAAAAGTATAGTAACCACAGTTAAAACTGTTGTGATGCTGGGTGTTTTTCTTTTTGTATCTGAGCCTGGCATGAAAGCCCAGAACAAAAAGGATGTTGAAATAGTCCTCGAGTGTGTGGAATATATTGGGAATGGTACCTATAAGGCCAATTTTGGCTATGATAACCCCAATAAGACCGATATTATTGTACCCGATACCAGCAGTACACTTATTTACAATGGAGGTAATAAAAAGCTGAAAGCCCTGCACGACTTTAAACCAGGGAGGCAGGTTAATGCTTTTCAGGGAGTGTTTACAAGTAATGAGAGGGTATTATGGCATGTGATACTGCCAAACGGGACAATAAAAGAAGTTACTGCGAGCATAAATTCAAATCATTGCACTGATCAGAGCAATATTTATCCCTATTATACACCTCCTCCGGGAGGAAAACTTATAAACACCGTTATAGGTCCGGAGCTTACATCTCTTTATAATAGATATGTTGCTACAGGAACTGCAACAAGCGACTATATATTCCAGATAAAAAATGAAGATGTACTGATAGAAGTCGGTGCTATAAGTGGTTATTATAATACTGTTTTAAACTTACTTGTTCAGAATTTTGGTTTTGTTGTTGAATCGCAGGATGTTGCCAATTATAAGGTGACAGGCTGGTTTCCGATAACAGATCTTATGTCGCTCAATAACTATTACTCCAGTATAAAATATGCTCAGCCAGTATTTCAGACAATAATCAATAACTCAGGACTGGCAATTGATCTTGGTGATTTTTCAATGCGATCAGATTTTCTAAGAAATGGTTATGATATTTCAGGAAAAGGAGTAAAGGTAGGAGTGATATCAGACAGTTATAATTCAAAAGGAGTTGCTTCTGTTGATGTTGCAAACGGTGATCTTCCCGGCACCGGTAATATTGACGGTGATTTTCAGCAGGTACAGGTACTGAAAGATTATCCATATACATTTACTCCTTTATCAGATGAAGGACGTGCGATGCTTCAGATAGTCCATGATATTGCTCCCGGAGCAGATCTTGCATTCCGGACAGGGTATATTGATCCGACCGATATGGCCGAAGGAATAAATGAGCTTACTAACGCGGGATGCAACGTTATTGTGGATGATATCACATATATCACAGAACCCTTCTTCAGCGATGGTCCTATTTCAGAGGCTATCGATTCTGTAACGGCAAGGGGAGTTTCATATTTTTCGGCTGCCGGGAATTTCGGAACCAAGTCTTATTCTGCCGTCTTTACACCATACACAGGGAAATCTGTAAAGGGTATAGCAGGGACACCCCATGATTTTGGAGGAGGAGATATATACCAGAGTATAAGTCTGGTTGAAGGTGATTATATTATAGTTTTGCAATGGGATGATGACAGGAGTGCCAAAAACGATTATGATATTTACCTTTCCGACGAGACCGGCACCACTCTCTTTGGTTTTAACAGGGATAATCTTGGTAAAGAACCTATAGAGATACTGCCATTCACTGTTAAGGGTGGGAATGCAACTACCAATATTGTTATATCACGGGCTGCCGGAACTGATAATTCTCGCTTAAAATATGTTGTCTTCAGGGGTGATTTATCGATAAATGAGTATAACACAGGCACATCAACAATTGTCGGGCATGCTGATGCTGAAGGCGCTAATACAGTGGGGGCTGTTAAATATGACAATACACCTTATTATGGAGTCAATCCTCCTACTATTGCATCCTTCTCTTCCAGGGGAGGTACCCCGGTGAATGGTGTTGTGAGGCAGAAACCTGATTTCACTGCACCTAATGGTGTTAACACTACTGTGAAACTCAGTAATTTTGACCTTGATGGAGATGGCAATTATGATTTCTTTGGAACATCTGCTGCAGCTCCGCATGCAGCTGCAGTTTCCGCATTACTTATAGAAGCCGGGAAAAAGTTTTCTAATCATACATTCAGTCCGGCGGAGATCAGGAACATCCTTCGAAGCACCGCAATTGATATGGATCAGCCCGGATTTGATTTTATCTCCGGTTATGGATTCATCAAAGCCGATGCAGCTGTATCTGCTTTTGCTTCTGCCAGGCCTTTTCTTTCAGGTCTTATGGTTCCTGATGGCATCGAGCCGGGTACAACTGCTTTCACGGTGGATGCACATGGTAAATATTTCTCAGATAATACAGTTATTTTACTCGATAGTGCTGCTATTCCTACAGTATTTGTAAACGATACCCTGTTGGAAGCAACTGTGCCTGTATTCAGCGGTAACCCCGAAGTTCTTGCATATACTCCGCCAAAGTCGTCAAGCAATCTCGACGGAGGTTATTCTGCTCCTGTTTATTTCTTTGGAATACCAAAAAAGGTTATAACAATTAGAGCAGGTGATGCGGTGAAAAAATACGGCGAATCACTTCCGTCATTCACTTTTTCAATTACTGTTGACGGAGACTCTATTAAACAGAGTGATTTTACCCCGGATGAGCTGACCAGGATAATGGATGTGAAATTTGAATCACCGGTAACAGTTACAAGCGACGTTGGGGCTTATAAGATAAGACCTTTCTATTCGCCTGATATTGGTTCGCTGACAGATACTTCTGATCCTGAATATACTGTTGACAGTCTTCTCCTGGCTAGTTACGAGTTCAGATTCGAAGATGGTACCATGACTATTGGAAAGATATCAATAAAAATAACCCCCGGAAATGTGGACCTGGTCTATGGTTCAAATCTGTCAGCATCACAGCTTACTTTTAATTATGAAATAGATTCTTCCGGGTCGGATATTTCAGCAGCTGATAAAGAAACAATAATCGATCTTGCAAGAACAGAGCATCACCAGGCCCTGTCATCTGGTGTATTGCTTGTAAAGGGGGCAACTATTTATAATGGAATACCGCTGATAAACGGAATACCGTTGATAAATGGCATACCATTGATAAATGGTACAGCTGTTGTTAACGGAACGACTGTAACAGTTCAGGATGGTACAACATTTATAAATGGAGAACAGGTGCCAAACGGTATCCCTTTGATTAATGGTATCCCTCTGATCAATGGTATTCCACTGATAAACGGGATGGATATAACGCAGGGGCAGGCACTGGTTAACGGTGTCGTTGTTGAGGTTACCAATGGTAACATGGTAAAGGTTGGCGATACTGCTTTACCCGAAGCAATACCACTTATTAACGGAATACCGCTTATCAACGGAACGGCTGTAGTTAACGGTGTGCATGTCAGTGTTGAAAACGGTGTAACTTCTGTAAATGGCACGCAGGTTCCGAATGGAATACCATTGATTAACGGTATACCTCTTATTAACGGAATTCCTTTGATCAATTCCTCCGACATTGTTGATGGTTCAGCTATTTATTCAGGTCAGCAGGTAACAGTGCAGAATGGCATTCCTCTTATAAATGGCATTCCATTGATCAATTCAATACCTGTAACAAATGGAGTTGCACTGATAAATTCGAACAACAGCTTTGAATATGTGAATCTTGAAAACATGAATATGCTTGTCAGCACTAAAGCCCTGACTAATTCACTTGCTACTATAAACGGTATACCGTTGATAAATGGGATACCACTGATAAACGGTATAGCCGGAAATATATCTGATGAATCAATGATTCTCGCTGCAAACCATACCATGCCTGACGGAAGTGTTACGGATGACAATGGGAATGTACTTCCCAACGGAATACCACTTATAAACGGGATAGCACTTATGAGCGGAATTCCACTTATTAATGGCACTCCTCTAATCAATGGGATTCCTCTTATAAACGGAATTCCTCTTATTAATGGTATTCCACTCATAAATGGTATTCCCCTGATTAACAGCAGTACAATTAACAATGAAAGCAATAATAATGCTGTACTAATCTATGATGGGACCGATCTTTCGCAGGATACCAGCAATGCATCCCTTGATTTCAGGCCAATAAGTTTTGTGACAGGTAATACGGTTGGTACACACTGGATAATACCGGGGACTTACCTTTCAAAAGATTTCAATGTTTCTTACGGACTTGGTTTACTTAATGTTGAACCTGCCCCATTATCAGTGCAGATAGACAGTATATCCAAAGTATACGGCTCGCCCGATCCTGAATTTTCATTCCGTGTTACCGGGGGTAGCCTGTTTGGAAATGACAGTATTTCCGGCAAAGCTTCCAGGGCTCCCGGAGATTCAACAGGCAGCTATATAATAAGTAAAGGTACATTGTCTGCTGGCCCGGACTACTCTGCTTCTTTCCATAACGGGTTGCTTACAATAACACCGGCTCCACTGACAATTAAAATTGACGATGCTTCTAAAATATATGGTTCTGCTGATCCTGATCTCACTTACAGCATATTGGAGGGACAGCTATTTGGCGCAGATACCATAACAGGCTATCCTGAAAGGTCAGAAGGCGAATTGGCCGGTTCTTACACAATTGGACAGGGAAATATCACTGCCGGTTCCTGTTATGACCTTTCGGTTATTGAAGGTCTGTTCACGATAAATAAAGCAGATCTTGTTATGAAAGCAGATGACAGGTATATTTATGAAGGTGATTCATTACCTGATATGACATATACATATTCAGGCTTTGTCCTTTCTGATTCACCTCTTACTGTATTTGCAGATAATGAGCCGGGATATACCCTTGATCCTCAGTATTCAGGTGATCCGGGTGAATACACGATAACACCGTTTGCCACAACAGCGAACTATAACATAACGGCTCTGCCCGGTTATTTGTATGTTAATCCTTCAGGGAACAATGTTAAGGCTGTCAAACCGTCCCTTTTATGTATAGATGAACTTACCGGTGATCCGTCAGGATTTACTTACATAGCTCATTTTGCCTACGAAAATAAGAACAGCGTTAATGTTTATATACCTGTAGGGCCGGATAACATGCTTGTAAGCAAAGGCACATTCAGGGCTGATAATCAGCCGAAAGTGTTTGTCCCTGGCGGAGGTACCTTCGATGTTCTTTTTGATGGATCCAAACTTGTATGGACCCTACAAAGCAGGGAGACAGATGGGAAACAGGCCTCGATAGCCTCCGATGCCAGTTCCGGTTCATCGAGATGCAGCAGTAAGACAGCTCTTTCTCTTGCCCCGGTAAGTATAGAAAATCAGGATAAGCAGGTTAATCTGAATGATTACATATATCCTAACCCTGTAACTGATAAAGTCATTGTTGAAGCCACCGGAATTAGTGCTGATTCACGAATTGATGTGATTGACCGCGGTGGTTCCGGGTATCCTTTCACTCTCGTATCCAAGTATGAAAATCATCTCGAGCTGGATCTTTCTGCCCTGCCTCCTGGATTTTATGTGATCAGGGTTGTATCAGGACTCTCTGTCCGTCAGTTTAAGATAATTAAAAACTGAAAATGCAGATCCGGATAAGAACTAAAAATATTGAATTCACGGTGTTGTATTTACTATGAAAATATTACGAACCATTCTTATTATACTTCTTTCCGGATCAATTTGTAATACCTACTCCCAGGAATTAAGTGTTCAGTCGCTGAAAGAGAAGGCTGCAGAAGGGAGCGAGGATACACTAAGAGTGAATATTCTGCTTCAGTTGTGTGACAGCCTTTACAGGTCAAAGCCTGATGAAGCTATAGAATATGCTGACAGGGCCAAAACCTTGTCACAAAAGCTTAATTTTCTGAAAGGGGAGGCCTACGCGGACAAGTATGCCGGGATGGGATACCTTGTTAAGGCCGATTATGTTAAAGCATTTGATTATTGTCAACAGGCAGCGGATATCTTCGAGTCAATGAATGATAAGCAAGGTGTATCAAATATGCTTACTCTGCAGGGAGCGATTTACAGTAACCAGGGTATTGATGATAAGGCACTTGAATTGTATTTCAAGTCCTTAACACTTTCCCGGGAAATAGGTGACCCTAAAAGGATTTTAACGGCAGAAGTTAATATAGGGCTTACATATTCCAAGAAAAAGGCAACATATGATAATGCACTTGATTTCTATCTTAAAGCTTTGAAACTGAGTGAGCAATTAAAATATTACGACGGCATTGGCACTGTTTGTGTTAATCTGGGTGAATTATATTTCTTCAAAAAAGATTATGATAAGGCTTTATCGTATTTTGAAAAATCACTAGACGCCTTTGAAAGTACAAATACCGGAAACACAGCCTATACCCTTAATTACATAGGCAAGGTTTATGCTATACGCAAGGATTATCAGAATGCTAAAAAATACCAGAAGGAAGCTTTACATGTATCAGAAGCAGCAAATTCAAAACTTGAGGAGGCCCAGGCTCTTATTGGACTGGCCAATACGTATAATAGTGAAGGGAAAAGGGATACTGCACTTTTGATGTTTAAACAGGCTGAAAGAATTACGAGCCGGATAGGTGCTAAAACTGAGAGAAGGGATACTTACCAGGGAATTGCATCTATTTATGCAGCCAAAGGCGATTTCAGGAATGCATTCAGGTACCAGTTGATGGAGTCAAATTTAAAGGATACCACTAACTCGGTTACCACGCAGATTGAAATTAATAAGCTTCAGACAAAATATGAAATTGAGTCGGTTGAGAAAGAGAATGAAATTCTTAAACGCGATGCAAGACTGAAAGAAGCCAAAAGCAAGTTACAGTGGGTCGTTATTTTCTTCCTTTTTCTTGGTGTGGTTTCTGTTTCTTTCTTCCTGAGAATGCTCTATAAGGCAAATGTTCAGAAAAAGAAGGTTAATGCTGCACTGAACGAGGCCAATGGTAACCTGACAACGGCTCTTGATACTGTAAGCGAACAGAAGATGCAGATTGAAATGGCTCATAAAGTAATAACAGGTGGTATCAACTATGCCAGGTATATTCAGAAGTCTGTACTGCCTAAATCTGAGCAACTGGCTGCATCTCTTGGTGACCACTTCGTAATATTCAAACCAAAAGAAACAGTTTCAGGAGATTTCTACTGGATTTATGAAAAGGGGGAAAAAGTTATTGTTGTTGCGGCTGACTGCACAGGTCATGGGGTACCCGGAGCGTTTATGAGTATGCTGGGTATTACCCTGCTCAACGAAATAGTCAAAAAGAATTCCGTATCAAATCCTGGTGAAATTCTTGACAGGCTCAGGCAGGAGGTGATTGAATCTCTTAAGCAAAATGGCGACAGGCAGGAAGCAAAGGATGGGATGGATATTTCATTATGCTGTATCGATAATAAAAACATGAAATTGCAGTATGCTGGAGCTGTTAATTCTCTGTATCTTATAAGGAAAAAGGGTAATGCTGAAATTGGATTGGTACATGATGAGTCAATGAATGGAAAGATGATGATTGAGATAAAGGGGGATCAAATGCCTATTGGTATATATGATGAAATGGAAAATTTCTCATATCAGGAGATAGATATCTGTAAAGGAGACACTTATTATATATCATCTGATGGCTTCCACGACCAGTTTGGCGGTCCAAGACGTAAAAAATTCAGTTACAAGAGGTTCAGGGAGGCACTGATAAGTACAGGATCCGAAAACATGTGTGAACAGAAGGTTTTACTTGAAAAAATAATCCATGACTGGCAGGGAGATAATGACCAGACTGATGACATCCTCGTAATAGGATTCAGGGTTAAGTAATACCTTTGCTAAACAGTTTCAGGCTCCCAGCCCGGCTCATAGGCACGATCCCATAACTTCATCGCATCGCGGTCGAAAATATGACCTGTTCCGGTATCCACATCAAATGATTTACCTATTCGGTATGAGATGTTTGCATAATGAGTCAGCATCTGGCTTATAGCTCCTTCTTCTATGGGTGAGTCCAGCTTTTTAGCTTTACCCCTGATGTTATCAAAGAAATTTGTAATATGGGCATCCGTCATATCACCACCTCCTCCAAGGGCATTACCTGCTTCACTGCCAGATGATTTGCTGTCGCGCAACATCTTTCCGTTGCGGTCGAACAGTTTATAGCCTTCACGGTTGACAAATACTGAACCTGTGGTACCATATACTATTGTACCTCTGTCTGCACCATAGGTATTATAACCATTACGGCTTTTACCATCCCAGGTAATAAGCTTATTGCCGGGAAATCTGAAAGTAGCATACATGGTATCGTACATCTCCCAGCCATCTTCGGGATAATGGTATTTCTCTGCCTGTACATCAACATGCTCAGGATAGTCCACCTGAAGGGCCCAACGTGCAACATCCAGTTCATGTGTGGCATTATTGCCTGTCTCGGCTGTGCCCCATTTCCATCCGTACCAGTGCCAGTTATAATCCCATGTATCATGACGATAATCCTCACGGGGGGCAGGTCCCTGCCAGAGATTCCAGTCAAGACCTTCAGGTACAGCTGCATTTTTTGGAACAACAACAGGTCCGCGGGCATTGGTGTAAAAGGTGACAGCCTCATAAGGTTCTCCTATTATACCCTTATGAATTTCGTTTATTATATCTATGGATTCCCTGGCAGAGCGTTGCTGGTTACCCATCTGTACTATTTTGTTGTATTTATTCCTGAAAGCGACAAGCAGTTCTCCTTCCCTCGGATTGTGGCTGCAGGGTTTCTCGACGTATACATGTTTGCCTGCCTGCATAGCCAGCCATGAAGCAGGGGCATGCCAGTGATCAGGAGCGGCTACAAAAACTGCATCCACCAGTTTGTCATCGAATGCATTTCTGATGTCATTAAGTAATTCTGCTTTACCCGATACTTTTCCAGAGAGATCCTGTCCGACTTTTTCACGTTGTCTCTTCATAACATCGCAGATATATGCCAGATCGACATTATTAGCTTTATTCTGAAGTGAATTGTAATAGGCTCCCACGCGCCGGCCACATCCCATCAGGGCTACATTGAGCCTGTCGTTGGCACCGACTATACGTGAATAGCTTTTTGCCGGCATACCAAGTGCTGTTCCACCAAGGGTTATACCCGCAGTTCCGATAGCTGCTTTTTTAATGAAATCTCTTCTGCTTGAACTCATTATTTATTGTTTTTACTGTTTATCCAAAAATACATTAAAATTGTATATATCCCGTTTTTTCAGTCAATTGATTCGACTGAAAATTATTAATTATTAAAAATCATATTTTTAAAACACCCGAATGTTTAACGCTCAAACGCTCGAACCATCACTTACTGCTGTCCGCTGCCCGCCTGCGATTCTCCCTTACTTTTCAAATCGTCATTATTTATGCCACGCCTGGCCTTTTTGACCTTAGTATCCATCTTACCAAAGTTAAATGTCAGGCTAAACCTGAAGTTCTGTGCCCTGTATGTATATTTACTTGTCCGGGTAAATGTGATATCGGATGAATTGAAGTTGTAACTTTTATGATACCAGAAAGGGTCGGTAGCATAAAGACTGAGCATTAGTTTTCTTTTTAGCAGGTACTGGGAAATACCAAAACTTGTATAGGAATACAGGAAACTCTTTGACTGAAGTGAAACGCCTGTTGAGAACATACCAAGACTGGCACTTAAGGAAAGATCTTTCCAGACAGTCCACCGTCCACCCACATAGCCATAATAGTTGAAGCCTTCATTTTTAATGGAATATCCGTTATTGGCCGACAACTTAACATAACTGCTGCTCCCGTTAAAGTAAATGCTTATTTTATTAGTAGGCCTGTAAGAGAAATACATGCTTAAACCATATGTCTGGTTTTTACCTATGTTCTTGTATGTGGTTACTGTTGATCCATTTGGTTCTACAGTAAATATACTTTCTATTGAATTATTGACAAAAGATGTATGGCCTGTGGCTGAAAAATTGAATTTGGGAGTAAAAAAGGTATAATCAAGCTCGAAAGAGTGAGCTATCTCAGCTTCGAGAGAGGGATTTCCATACCTGATATTCATTGAATCGGTATTGTTTACATATGGATTAAGATACCATATGCCGGGCCTTGATAGACGTTGGGTGTAGGATAACTTTATATTTCTTCCCGGTTTAGGCATATATGAGAAAGTTATGTATGGCACAAGGTTAAAGAGACGATTCGTAAAATCTGTATTGCCTGTCGAAGTCTTAGATATGCCATCATTCCATGTTCGTTCAAGTCTGATTCCCGTCTTAGTGCTCAGTTTTTTCCATTTGAAAACATACCCGGCATAGGCGCCGAGGATATACTGGTTATAATCCAGGTTATTGTCGTAGCTGAGATCCAGGGTATCATTGCGATAAGTCTCGGATGTACTTGTATTCTGACGGAGAATGAATTTTAATCCTGTTTCCACCTGGTGCTTGTCTGTGACAGGGTTGTAATAATCAGCCTGGAATGTTTGTTCCCTTCCCACCGCCGCATTCCTTGATAACTGGGTGTATGTAGGGTAATACGTCACACCATTAACCTGTGTTGTATACCTCGTTTTTGAAGGGTTGTTATCGAGTTTATATGAGAAGGTCAGCGACTTATCCTTCTTTTTATATGTCTTCTGGTAATCAATGTTCCCGGATAGACCCCCATTGGTGTTTTTACTGTTGGTCGTATTTGTGTATAAACGTGTTACCTGGTCCTCTGTGTTCAGAAACTGCATGCTTGAGAATCCGTTGTTCCTGTACGATCCATCATAACCCCAGAAGGAAAGGCTTATAAGGTTCAGACTGTCAATTTCATAGCTTGCTTCCCCGGAAAAACCGTTTGATAATCCTTTATATGAAGAGTTACTCCTTGAATCGGAAAAATGGTAATCGTTGTTATTATAATATTCTGAATAATTATCCGATACCGATTGTGGTTGTATAAACTGCGAACCGTAATATCGTGCTGAGAAAGTGAACTTTTGTATTTTAGCAGCAAGATATCCGCTCCAGTTAAAACTTCCCCTTGCATCCATACCTGTACTGGCACTTACATTGATGCCTCTGAGGGTTTTCTTATCAGTAATAATATTTAATATTCCACCTACACCTTCAGCATCATATTTTGAAGGGGGATTGGTTATAACCTCAATATCCTTTATGCTGTTTGCCGGCAGGCTTTTAAGTATGTCCTTGAAATTGTTGGACATCATTGATGAGCTTTTTCCATTTATCAGTATTTTGAAGTTGGAGCTGCCATTTATTGTAATATTGTCTTCAGCATCAACTGTTATCAACGGAATCTTGTAAAGCATCTGCATTACGTTACTCGTTTGTGATTCGGGATCCGATTCCAGACTGTAAACTATTTTGTCCGGTTCAACCTTAACAAGAGGTTTTTGTGCAGTAACAGAGACTTCCTTCAGCTCAACGCCTGATTCCAGAATCAGTTGTCCCAGGTCGGTTTTAGTCCCGGTGATCTCAATGGGAATACTGAATCCCTTGTAACCTACTGAGGAAACAGTTAAAATGTATCTCAGGCGAGAGCTTACACTCAGTGAGAAGTGTCCGGAAGCATCGCATGCCTGTGCTTTGGTTTCCTTAATGCTGTCGTTTCGGATGACGACAGTTGCAAACGGTACTCCAACGCCTGATAGCTTTTCAACTATACGGCCAGTGACCTGGAACGACCCGGTTTTGTTCTGTGCCTTTAACGGAAATGTAATTAAAAAGCATAAGAGCAGAAGACATAAGTATTTCATAATTAATCAGGATAGGGGAATGATAAAACAATAAGTATTTCATAGCTGATTTGCTATTCTAAATCTTTAGTATGGGATAAAAAAAGTCAGCTGTCCTTTTGTATCGCAGTATTAGCTCTTCAATCCAAATTTATAACGAATATCTTAGTTATGCAAATTTATTTCCTTTTTTATTCATAAAATACATGATCACTTGAAACTGATTCATATTGCTTTTGCATGGTTATTACAGTTCTAACAAGCCAGGATGAATTTGATTAGGCAGTTGGAGAATAGGCCCGACGATGCGATGGTATGGATTGATTATAAATCAGCCTCATTAAATTATCACCCCTGTTCCTCCCGGCAGGTATTAAGAGGAACAGGGGCGGTTGAATTCATAGATTTTCCAGAAGGGTTCAATCAAAATAAGATTTGAAGAAAGCTTATTAAAAGGCACTTAGCCTCCGTGTTGTTGCATGTATGCAAACACGGTTACATAATTATCTATTTAATCACAACTTCTTTCGTTAGTTTAATATCATCTGCGGAAGCACCAACCTGTATCTCTATGTTACATGGATCATCTTTCCAGGATGAAGTCTTTTCGTCCCAGTAGCGGAGGTTTTTAACGGGTATGTTCATACTGACTGTTTTACTTTCACCGGGATCAAGGGATACACGGGAGAATGCTTTGAGTTCTTTTACAGGCCAGTCCATTGAAGGATCGATTCTGTGTATATAGGCCTGAGCCACTTCATCTGCCATCCTGGTTCCTGTGTTTTTTAAAGTAAAGGATACAGCTATGATATCTTTTGGTGAATATTTATCCTTGTCGGTTTGTAATGAAGAATATTCAAAAGTTGTATAAGTAAGGCCATAACCAAATGGATACATAACAGGTATTTTTTTTGTATCATACCAACGATAACCTACTAGTAATCCTTCCGAATATACTGCAGTATTAGGATCTTTTGAATTATCTGTACCAGCATCATTTTCTTTTTTCCCTTTAGTTGAATCTTTGGATGATTCCCTTACAAGGCTGGCAAATACATCGCGGTTTCTGATGTTACCGGTATAATTGTCCAGTGCATAAGCCGGAGAGTCTTCAAGCCTGACAGGGAGGGTAAAGGGCAGACGGCCGCCGGGTGAAATATTACCAAGGAGAATATCAGCAAGTGCATTCCCGCCTTCAGAACCGTTGAACCATGATATAACAATAGCTTTTGAAACCTGGTGAACAACATTAAGATCATTTGGTGCCCCGCTAGCCAGAACAGTTACAATATTGTCATTCACTTTTGAAATTTCCCTGATCAGGCTATCCTGTCCTGCCGGAAGCATAATATTGCGCCTGTCGCTGCCTTCTGTTTCAACCGCCCTGTTATCGCCTCCGATAAAGAGTACAATATCAGCTTTTGATGCCGTCTTAACAGCTTCCCTAAACAGCCTGTCGCTTTGAATTTTTTCTTCACGGGCTTCTTTTGCCCTTTGTTCCGGGGTTGTCCTGCGAAACATCCTGGCAAAACTGAAGGATGGAGGTATATATCCCTGGGCATAAATAATATCTGCCTTATCACCTGTTTTGTTTTTAAGACCCTCAAGCGGTGTAACCTCATACAGGGTTTTTACCCCTGCACCCATGCCACCTGTAGCCATCGTTTGAGTAGCATTTGCACCTATAACAGCAATAACAGGCTTCTTATCAAGATTCAGCGGGAGTATGCCGTCATTCTTAAGGAGAACAACAGACTTGCTTGCCACATCATAAGCTATTTTCTGCTGAGCCGGCTGAGATGTTACTTCTTTGTTTGCGCTGTCGGCCGGTATTGGTTTGATTGCAAACCTGACCCTTAATATTTCACGAACACGTTCATTAATAACTGACTCCGGGACTATGCCGGCTTTAACTGAATCCAGAAGAGCTTTGCCGAGATATTTCTCTCCTGGCATTTCAACGTTAAGTCCGCTTTCTATCGACCGGACTGTACTGTGTGTCCCGCCCCAGTCGGAGATTACCATTCCGCCGAACCCCCATGTTTTACGGAGTATAATATTAAGTAAAGTATCATTTTCAGCGCACCACCAGCCATTTACCTTATTATAGGCTGCCATAACACCATATACATCTGCATCTTCAACTGATGCCCGGAAAGCAGGGAGATATATTTCGCGCATGGTTCTTTCACTCACCTCAACATTAACATTTCCACGGTTATTTTCCTGGTTGTTAAGAGCATAGTGCTTTACACATGAAGCCACCCCGTTATCCTGTACTCCTTTAATATATCCTACAGCCAGTTCTGAATTAAGAAACGGATCTTCGCTCAGGTATTCGTATGTACGTCCGCCTGTGGGTATTCTCTGGATATTGATTGCCGGCCCGAGCAGCATATCTTTACCTCTGAGCCTGGCTTCCCGGGCCATTCCTCTGCCATAGGCATAGGCGAGCTCAGGACTCCATGTTGCTGCCAGAGCCGATCCTGTCGGGAAAAAAGTAGCTTTGTCGGTTTCCCAGCCAAGCGGGTTCCAGCTCTTTGGTTCCATCTCTTCACGAATGCCAAAGGGACCGTCGGTATATATCATGTCTGCAATACCAAGTCTTTCAACACCTGAGGAGACAAACATGTATTTTGCGTGAAGCATATCAATCTTCTCCTCCAGAGTCATTTTATTTATTATTGTATCTATTCTTGGATCATACTTCAATAATGCTGATTTGTGTGTAGTCTCCTTTGAACAACTTATGAACACCATAGTGCATATAATCAGAATAATACCTTTGTATTTCATAGTTTAATATTTAAAGTGTGTTTTTTTTCGGGTAATAAATATAAATAATTTAATTATCAGATTCCCTACATAAAATGATAAATATGGTTATTGCGTGGGATTGAATCGGTTATTTGCGCTTCCTCCCTTTAGTTTGCCACACTTCGTCTTTATAAGGTTATGTGGTTAATGGAATTTACACATTTTCATATTCCCTCACCGGTTATATCATGTTAACCAAACTTTTATTATTGTTATTTTGTTTGTTACATGAAGTTAAGAAATTAAACAGACCGGAAATGGAAAAAGTAGCATTGGTAACAGGAGCGTCTTCAGGAATGGGAGAGGCTACAGCATTACTGCTAAGTAGCCAGGGATACAAAGTCTATGGGGCAGCCCGGCGAATTGATAAAATGAAAGCCCTGGAGATGAAGGGAATTACAGTATTGTCATTAGATCTTACAAATGATGACTCAATAAATAAGTGTGTGGCCGAAATAGTTGCGATAGAGGGTAGAATAGATATCCTGATCAATAATGCCGGTTACGGTTCATATGGTGCTATTGAGGATGTACCCATTGATGAAGCCCGCAGGCAGTTTGAAGTTAACCTGTTCGGCCTGGCCAGAATATGCCAGCTTGTTTTACCGTATATGAGGAAAAACAATTACGGACGTATAGTTAATATATCATCCATGGGAGGGAAAATTTATACACCATTCGGAGCCTGGTATCATGCTACAAAACATGCCCTCGAAGGATGGTCTGATTGCCTGAGGCTGGAAACCAAACCATTTGGTATTGATGTTGTTATTGTTGAACCTGGTGGGATTAACACACCCTGGGGATCAATAGCAGCTGAAAATCTGAAGAAGACATCAGGTAAAGGAGTATATGCTCAGAGAGCAAATAAAACAGCCGACTCACTGGAGAAAATGTATTCCACGGGGAAAAATCTTACCGGTCAGGACGTACTGGCAAGGATAATTGTTAAAGCTGCGACTACAAGGAAGCCCAGGATAAGGTATGTAAAAGGCTTTGGAGCACGACCCGCTCTGTTTGTACGAAAATGGTTCGGCGACAGGATATTCGACAAACTAATCACCTCAATATCATAAGAGGGCAGGAAAGTATCAGAAATGCAAAAAATAAATCATATTCCCTGATTCTTCTCGCTATCACATGTTTAATAGCGGTTTATATCAGTTCATACCGGGGTCATTAATAGTTATTAGTTGTAATTTCTTGTTCGATTGTTAGAGGGTGCCAGGGTTTGAACATTTGATAGTCTGAGCCTCCTTCAGGAGGGGTGGGGGTGTGATTCATTATAAATACTCCTTGTTTTACTCCGTGTTACACTGTGGTTTAAAAAAAGTAATTCATTGTAGTTTGTAATCGCCGATTATCTGTTTTTGCTTAACTTGTATTGTTATAAGGATTATTAACAAGCTATATGAAAAATAATTACCGGTTTCAAAAGTTCCCCACTTCAAGAATCGCGACCTTCGATATTTTTACTGTCGGTTTAAAAAAACATCACATAATCGCATTACTGGAATTTGATGTAACAGATAGCCGGTCAAGACTAAGAGAGCTGAGAAAAAGCGGTATAGCCATCTCTTTGAATGCCTGGCTTATAAAGGTTATCGGAGAGGTTTTGAAAATGTACCCGGAGGCTGCATCATATTTATACAATAAACGCAATCTTTTGTTATTCAATGATGTAAGTGTCTCCTTCCTTGTCGAAAAAAAACTGGGGCAAAATAAAGTTCCCATTCCCCTTGTTATCGGTAATGTAAATGGAAAGACAGCATATGAAATCGGAAGGGAGATAGAACAGGCTGTAAATCAGGATTTAAAGACTGGTGACATTGTATTGAAAAGACAATCAGCTGTCTATGAAAGAGCCTACTATCATTTACCTGGATTCGCGCGACGACTATTCTGGAAAATGCTTCTTAAGAAGCCGAAAAGAGCCTTCAACACGATGGGAAATGTTTCTGTTACCTCAGTAGGTATGATGGGCAGGATTAATGGATGGTTCATACATAAATCAGTTCATCCGCTTTCTTTTGGAATAGGATCAGTCATCAGAAAGCCTGTTGTGGCAGGTAATGAGATAAAAATAAGAGAAATGTTGAATATGACAATCCTTATTGACCATGATGTGATTGACGGTGCTCCCATGGTTAGATTTCTTAATGAGCTGACAGATTATATAGAATCCGGTAAATTAATACAACAGTAAACCTGTTAAGTAAATCCTTATGTGACTGAAAAGTTTGCTGATGAATTCTGTAAGCAGATAATGTTATTATTAATGGGAATGATATGAAAATGTTCGATAAAAAATCAACTTTATGTCGTTTTGTTGAAGAAATTGAAAATTCTGGAGACGTCTCATAAATCCGTTATTTCATATCTCAGGACTATATTGAAATTTATGAAGCGGAGCCTTATCCGGTAGGAGTGAAGTGTGTTGTGAACCATAAGCCAGATCAGTCAATTAGGATAATCTCACAGATAAATATCCGGATTATCATTGGCTCAACATGAAAAACCGGCACCACTTAATACAGTCATTAATTTTTCATACGCTTTTATCAAAAACTTAAATATTACTTTTTTTATTAAGGTAATTTATTATATTTTTCCATGGCAGTGAAAGTGTATTTTTATTAACTGGTTTAGTATTGTGTTTGTAATCAGTAATTTAATTTTTTTGTAGCGTAATGCTTAACAAGAGCAGAGGGTGATTTGAGTTGTAAATGAAAATGAATTTATCAGGGCTGTTGCCTTGATATACAGTACTTTTTTGCTTTGCAGATTGATGATCCCATTTTGATTTTAATTATAATTATAATGGAGTAGCAATAAATGGTTTACCTGAGTATTAATCTTTAAATAGCCTTGAATTTATGAACTCGATAACAAAATTTTCTGTCCTGTTAATTTGCAGCATTCTTGTATTTTCATGCAAGAAGGAGATCAAAAAGCCCGAATTAACAACAAACAACGTAACTGAAATAACAACTGTATCTGCTATCTCAGGAGGTATAATAACAAGCGATGGAGGAGGACAAATTGTTTCAAAGGGTGTTTGCTGGAATACCACTCAAAATCCGACAATTGACAACTTTAGAACCATGGAAGGCGGAGAATCTCTTACTTTCGAGGGTAGCCTTACCCAGCTGGAACCGGGAACGACCTATTATGTACGGTCATATGCTGTAAATAGCGCCGGTACAAGCTATGGTAATGGTGTTACCTTTACCACTCTTGGAAACGTGCCGCTGGCAGTTGTTGAAAATGCAACAAATTTATCAATTGATTCTGCTGTTTTGCATGGTACAGTTAATCCTAATTCATTATCTACTACAGTAACATTTGAATGGGGTTTAATAAACTATGAACATTCTGTATCAGCAGACCAAAGCCAGATTTCTGGATCTTCTGCATCAAATGTTAGTGTAACACTTACAGGTTTGGAACCGGGAAGCACTTATCACTACAGGATCAAATCGGAAAACTCTCTGGGAACCACATACAGTGACGATATGATATTCACTACTCTCGGACAGGTGCCAACAATAGTTACTTCCGGAGCATCCGGAATCCAATTGGAATCTTTTATTATCAGCGGATCGGTTAATCCGAATTATTTACCCACAAGTGTAATTTGTGAATGGGGAACTTCAACTGAATATGGTGATTCTGTTGAATTGACACAAAATCCCATCACAGGCAGTAGCGACCAGGTTTTCAGTGGTACAATTGATGGATTATCAGAAGGTGTGATATATTATTTCAGAATTAAGGCAACAAACGACCTGGGGACTACATATGGAGATCAGCAGATTCTAATAACGAATTTAACTGATTTTGATGGTAATATTTACCACCCGATTTTCATTGGAACCCAGGTATGGCTGACTGAAAATTTAAAAGTAACTCATTATAACGATGGGACCGGCATAGATTATATTGACGGGAATACACCCTGGGGCAGTATATCAGCAGGTGCTTACAGTTATTATAATGATGATACAATTTATTTGGCTGATTATGGCAACCTCTATAACTGGTTTGCAGTTAGTGATCCCGGGGGTCTCTGTCCGACAGGATGGCATGTGCCTTCAGATTCTGATTGGCAAACGTTAACTACTTATCTTGGCGGATGGTTAGTTGCAGGTGGTAAAATGAAAGAGAGCGGTTCTGAACATTGGATCGGTCTTAATACCGGAGCCGATAATTCAAGCGGTTTTACAGCATTGCCGGGAGGCCGCAGATTTGATGCCGGAGATCCAGTTTATGGTAATATGGGTTCCGATGGTTTTTGGTGGTCCGGTACAGAAATAGACTCATCGGTTTCCTGGAGTGTCAGTATCTATACAACTGGTGCAATTTTGAATATAGATAATATGTATAAAAAAACATGGGGATTCTCGGTCAGGTGTATAAAAAATTAGAAAGTATAATGATTATAGTCTGTGTTATGAGACAGATATGAACATTCTAAGGGTTTCCGGTGTTTATATTTTTTATTTTCCATAATAATTAATTACAATTTAAAACAATGCCGGGCAACAGTATTTCATTACACAGGGTTCTCAAGGCCTCACCTGGAAAAGTTTACCGGGCGTTTGCCGATCCGGTTGCATTTTCTAACTGGATTCCTCCTTATGGATTCCTGGGTGTTATACACCAGAGGGATTTTAAAGAAGGTGGAAGCTATAAAATGTCATTTATAAACTTCACCACAGGAAGCAGCCAGTCATTTGGCGGGACAATTATTGAAATTAGGCCTGAGAGTTTTATAAAGTATAATGATAGATTTGATGATCCGAATTTGCCGGGTGAAATAACTACCTCAGTCTGGCTGACCAGTGTTTCTGCTGGAACAGAACTGAAAATAATCCAGGAAGGCATACCTTCCGTTATACCGCTGGAAATGTGTTACCTAGGCTGGCAGGAATCTCTTGATAAGCTGATGCGACTTGTTGAACCCGAAATTCCGGATAATTAGAACTTACCAGGTTAAGGGGAAAGTAATTCCGGTGATATCGCTGCAAAGGTAAAGAAACTTCTCCTGAAGCATAATATCATCGGCTTCAGGGTTATGGTGTTTTTCCTTTGTGTGAAAAAAATACCGGCCGCTTACTTTAGCTTTTTCATCATTACTTACAGCAAGCCATGTTTGAGTCTCAAATCCTTTTTGCAGGTCATCAGGTGCTCCGGATCCTCCCATCCTGGTGGGTACCCATCCGGGGTCGACTGAATTCGAAAATACATCGGACCATTTTCGGGCTACAGCCATTGAAAGTATTAAAACATGTAATTTTGAGTCGGAATATGATATATTATTAATATTCTTTTTAAATTTTTCCAGTTTCAGATGACCGTATACATGCATTCCGGAGCTGATGTATATAAGGCGCTCAGGTTTCTTTATCAGGCATGTTAGTATATATGGTGCCAGGGTATTTACATTGAAAATTTCATCGGGTGATACCTGGTACACTCCTGCATTGTGTATCACTGCATGAAAGGGACCTGCTGCATTTACTTTTTCAGCAAGCTCAATCGTTTCTTCACGATTTGTGAGGTCTCCTGTCAAAACTTCCTCTGCCCCGGGAACCTTATTAAGAGTGAACGATCTGCGTTCTTCGTTGCGGGCATGCAATACAACTTTATGTCCTTGTTCAATAAGTAATTTTGCTGATAATAATCCCAGTCCGTCACTAGAGCCTGTAATAAATATTTTTGCCATAACCATATTAACACATCAGCATACCCAAATGTTTAAGATGCCTTCTTCAAGGTTCATTTGATTCTGTAAAAGATTAAATATTATTGCTTAAATATCAACTGCCGGAGCGATTATTCTTGTCATTTTCGGAATCAATCCGTCTTCTCATCAGATTTTGTGTTTGTATTATACAGTCTGATAATTTTTCGATAATTTTGATTTAATTATTAAAACGAATTATCAGGATAGAAATTCAACTATTTAATCATTGCACTATGAGCAGGTTAATTGTATTTCTATGTATAATCATTATTCCCTGTTCGACCTGCAAGAAAGAAGGGGATAATAAAACCTCCGTCAATTTTTCAGATCTATATGGCAGTTTATGCATCCTAAAGACAAACAGGGTATCAATTGGACCTGATGTTCATTTTCCAGGGGACAGCCTTACTGAAAGTTACTATACCTTCACAGATGAAGATACCAGGTATGAAGTAACTATCTCCCGGGAAGGGACAATAATACTTATAAACCCCGGATCAATTATTGGGGAAAAATCAAATGACGGAAGTGAATCTAAACGATACAATCTTGTTGGCGGTTTATTTGCAGGAGGCAGGTTTATAATCTGGAAAGATGATCAGGGTTTTGAAGCTGAGTATACAATATATGGGTCCGGAGTCCCAATAATAAGAAGTGAGAGGGGAGATTTGGAAATAGTGCATTAATTGCACTGAGGCAAAAATTTTTACCTATATTTAAAATACATGTCAGGTAATCAAGGCTTTAAGACTTTAATAATATCTGTTTTTTTTATTAAGTATTTCAAAATACAGAACTAAAGTGAGCACACAGAATGAACGAATTGCAAAAATGACCTTCGCAGCAGTCTATCCTGCATATCTTGCCAAGGTGGAGAAGAAAGGAAGAACAAAAGATGAGTTGGATATTGTCATAATGTGGTTGACAGGTTACGATAAAATGGAATTGCAGTCACTGATCAAGAAAAATGTAACATTTGAAACCTTTTTTCAAAATTCTTCACTGAATCCGAATGCTCAGCTTATTACAGGGCTGATTTGCGGGTACCGGGTAGAAGAAATAGATGATCCGTTGATTCAAAAAATCCGTTACCTGGATAAATTGGTTGATGAGCTGGCTAAAGGACGTAAAATGGAAAAAATACTGCGCGGCTGAGTAAAACTCAGTCAACCATGAGTCTGTGAGATAAAGCCATGATATTAATTAATTTATAACTTTTCGGTAAGGTTATTTCTGAAAAAGTTCAGGATATCCTCCTTGACTTTCTCCGGTTGTTCATGTCCCATGTTTTTATATGTTCTGAATGTGGCCCTGATTTGCATACTGTCATATATATTCATACACCGGTTCCACCGGTCGGGCAACATTCTTGTTCCAAGAAGTGAATAGATGAGCTCCCTTTCATTACTATTGTATGCGTCGTCGTATGGAACAGCATCGTTATCATCTTTTGCACCCATAAATAAGAACTGCGGAAGATCGCGGAATGTGCCAAGATCAAATGACTCCCCAGAGAGGTCCTTCATATCTCCCACGCCAACAGGATAAATAAGCTGGTTGCCATTTAATGAATCAAAAGGCATCATAAGCACTCCGTTTAATCCTCCGGCTGCAACCGCAGCCACATTACTTGGATGCAGAAGAGAAAACCGGTTTGCAAAAGTACCGGAAGCAGAAAATCCTGTTATCAGTATTTTATCATTTACCCTGAGGTTAAGGTCCGCAAGGTACTGACGGGCATCTTTAATCATAGCCAGTAATTGAAGATCTATTCTTTCCAGTTTTGTCTGCCTTTGCATCATTACGTCACGGTCAAGTGCATGCGTATATATCGTCGGCTGTGATTCAGGTCTTGGAAAAACCGGTACAAGCAATGGATATTTGAGCGCTATAGACAGATAATTACCGGCATAAAAATCCAGTGATGCCGTCCGCTTTGCTTTTTCACGGTGCTTTTCCATATCATCACTCACAAAGCCCGAATTGTTTGGTTCAACTATTAGGAATAAATTTCCGGTTGCTGAAGAATCCATCCCGGAAGGCAGAAAAAGGTAATAAGGAAAATTATAACCTTTGTCCGGACCTGGTTCCCTGTATAGCAGCTCTCCCGGTGATTTATTGCTGCGGGAGCAGGAAGATATGATACAAATAAGACCTAAGAATGTAAATACTGATTTTTTCATTATTCATATATTTTATATTTATTCTCATTTATTTTTTGTGTTGAAATACCTGAGCCCTCTGTATTAATGAGGCTCAGGTATTGTCGAAACATATCTTTTTTTTGCAGGTATCAAGCCAGCATTAGCTTTTTTGATTTTGCAGATGTCTGCGTTGGATAATAAAAATAGCCGAGACGCCGGCCACAATTATAAGGAAATCCTGCGGTACTTCAAAATGAATAGCAGCACTAAGTCCGATGAGAGCCCATAAGGTGGGTATTACAAGGATATATCCCGGGATTTTTTCTTTTGCCAGTATTAGAATACCAAAAGTAAAAATGGTTGTAGGGCATGGTAAACCCAATGCAATTGTTCGTGCTGCCTCATGTGTGATAATATATCCAATAGCCGGATAAATGAAAATTCCAAAAACCAGAAAAAAGAATGCCAGGTAACTCTCTGTCCCATTTTTTATATCAATAACCATTCTTTTCCTGATGAATGTTTCATATAAAATTAATATGCCCTCAATAATAAAAGCCACACCAAAAATTTTTGCTGCCGGATTAATTCCGGAAAAGTAAATGATGTGATAAACCAGACCCATCCATAGCCATAATAATCCTGTCAAACCACCGGCAAACTGGTTTCTGACGGAAGATCCTCTTACTATCAATAGAAGGGAGAGTAATCCGGCTGTTATGAGTAAAAGCTGACTTGGGAATACACCGAGGTTATAATGTTCAAATACCCCGAAGAACTGCTTAATTGTAAATGGTGTTTTCATAATAATTAAATTTTAAATTGTTATACTAAATATTGATATGTCAAATATTATATAAAAAAAATCACAGGTAGTTATGGAAAATTTTATCAAGAATATTTTTGAGTATGGCAATGTCCTTTTCATCAAGAGATTGCAATCCAATTTCAGTGTTATTGACTGCAATTTCCTTTAATGGTTTTTCAAGACTTTTGGCTTTATCGGTCAGGCATATATTGAAAGCTCTCCTGTCATTTTTACTAGCATGCCTTTCTATAAGGCCTTTTTTTTGCATACCGTCAAGTATGCGTGTTATACTTGCATTATCCTTTCCTGTTGTTAAAGCCAGTTCATTCTGAATAATTCCATCCTGTTTCCAGAGCCTGTTGAGAATAACCCAGTAATCAACTGTGATCTCCGGATACTGTTTCTGAATTGCCCTGTGAAGACTGGAACGCATAACGGTTGCTGTCCTGTTTAAATAATATCCCGGTGAATCCTCAAAAACAAATTTCATATTAATTGATATAACATTAATTGACATGACAAATATATGGATAAAATATTAGTCTGCCAAATTTTCTCAGAATTTTTTGCATAAAAATTCCAGGGGTCCTGCAAAAGGTTTAATGTTTTTAATCTCACCGTCACAAATTTTTGCCCGTGATCAGGCCCTTATCCTAACAGGCTTAGGTTTATTATTGGCTAATGCATGCCCCGCACGTGTTTAATGCACAGGTGCTGTACGTCTCATATATAATGTTAGCCAGTAGATCGACCAGGGCAGGTTTAAAGGCTAAACCTAAAAGCTGACAGATACGCTGCCGTAAATAATTGCAGTATTTATCAAAAAAAGCATGATTCAACTTTTAATCAGGCAAAAAAATCATATTTTGTGATGTTTTGTGAAAGTTAATAGTCAGTCCGGTAAATTTATAATGGATTATTTGCTGTAATTCAGGCGATTCTTCCTTATACTGGAAAATAACTAATTTATGAATACATTGACTGTTGCTAAAATAAAATGTGTAATTGCAGGTTATTATAAAATATAAACAATGAACTATGAGACTATTCGAACTTCATAAGGCCTTTGAATTTTCATTGCCGTATATGTCTTCATTCGATCCGATAAAGCCTAAATATAACAGACTATTTAATCTTTCAGATTTTAACACTGGTACTGAATGTGATACAATTACATTTAAAAAGAGACAGTTAAATCCTGACGGTTCAAATAAGCATGAAGTTTTCAGGTTACTCAGAGAAGGGTCTGTTTCAATCGATTCTGATTTAAACAAACTGAAAGTAAGTTGGTCGGTACGACTCGATACTCTCTATATTCTGTCATCTCTGATAACTTTGGCCACAACAATCCTGGTCTTTATTTTTCTCCAGCCTCAGGCTTTAGTGCTTTTTACGACTTTTATTTTTACTTTGGGATTTTCTTTGGGAATAGGTTATCTGCATATTTTAAGCAGAATTGATGAAATAAACATATCCTGTCTTGAGCAATGATAAAAGAACATGAGTACCGGTTTTATCACAAATGATCAACTGTATAAGCAAGTTATTGAACCTGTTGCCAGAGCCACCTCTTTTGTCTGGATCGGGACAGCTGACATCAAGGATTTGCATGTTCGCCATGGAGCAGCTGTTCAATCTTTTTTAAGTGTTTTAGACAGCCTTTTGAAGAGGAAGGTATCGGTTCGTCTTTTACATGCAAAAGAACCAGGTACAAACTTCAAAAAGAGTTTTGATAAGTATCCTTTGTTATGGGATACCATGGAGAGACAATTGTGTCCCAGGGTTCATTTCAAACACATCATAATAGATGGTAAGTTTGCTTATTCCGGTTCAGCTAACCTGACAGGTGCAGGATTGGGGATTAAAGGCCCAAATACACGAAACTTCGAATCGGGGTTTGTTACCACTGACAGGAAGTTCATTGACTGCATTATGAAACAGTTTGACGAGGTATGGATTGGTAAGTATTGTAAGGACTGCAAGAGGAAGGACTTTTGTCCTGATCCAATCCTGTGATTCCATTTTGAAACAATTCAGGATCTTACCATATTTTTTCACCTTCCGCTTCCAGTAATTTATAGTGACTTAGTGTAAGCTGGTATAACTGGTATGAATATTTCAACCTGGCCTGGGCGAGGTCAGTTTCAGTATCAAGCAGCGTAGTATTAGTTATAGAACCACTCTCATAAAGTTTTTTAGCCTGGTCCATGGCTGCCTCTGCCTGAGTGATCTCTTCCAGAGCTGTTTTAAGCTGTACCTTGTTATTCCTGTAATCAAGAAGTGCATTTTGAACTTCGGTGCTTATTTTTTGCTGAAGTACATCAGCGTGATCGTTAATTGACTGGATCTGCAGGTCGGCAGTTTTTAATTTTGATTCTTTAAGATGACCGTCAAAAACAGGTATATCGGCTGCCAGACCCAACGCATAGTTTGGCTTCAGTCTTGTCAGTTTATCCGGATAACCGTTCTTTACCCCTGCCGTGCCGAAAGCACTCAGTGTAGGCATATTTGATTTTTCTATGACAGCTTTTTGCAGAGTTGCCGTTTGCTTAACCAGGTTGTTTAACTTCATTTCTTCGCGTTGTACGTATGCATCCTTTATCAGGGAATCCAGCTTATAACGGTTTGTAGCCATCTCAAGTTTACCGTCTAGCTCAAATTTTTTATCACCCGGAAAATTCATCAACGAACTCAATACTACAGTGGCTTTATTTTTTTGATTGATAATATCCGCTTTTGCATTTTTAAGAGCTGAAAGTCTTACACTTGTACTTAGGGTATCGAGGCCGACGGCTGAGCCTGTTGCAACAAGTTTTTTAGCAACAGATAAATGTTCATTAAGATCATCAATCTGCCTTTCCATCATTTTGAGACTTTCATTAAGATAGAGAATAGAAAAATATACCTGGGCAGTTTCATAGGAAACCTGGTTACGTATCATATTAATCTTTTCAGCTTCGGTTACTGCATTTGATTGTAAAAGTTTAAGTGTTTCTTTACGTTTATTGAAATCATATATCAGGTATTGTACTCCGATATTTTCATTGAAATTATTAGGAGTTGCTATATAGAATTTTTGGTTATTCATAAGCGGGATGGAGATGAATGGTGTAGGTCCAATCCATGTATAGTTAAGACTTATAGCAGCATGAGGCAGGAATGAGCTTTTCAGTTCATCTGCTTTTGATGAGGCAATGGATACCTGGTCTTCGGCTTCTTTGATAAGCGGTTTATTATTGACAGCATATTGAATGGCATCGGAAAGTTTTAGCCTGGCTGGTTCCTGGTCCTGGGATTTTGCAGGAAAAGACAGCGATATCATAAATACAGATGCCAGAAGTGAGCGTATTATTCTGTTATTATAGTGAATTAATTTCATCGATTTAAATGTTTTTTACTGGTTCTTAATAACAACATAGGTACCAATAGTAGAAGTGTTAATGCAGCCCCTACAAGAAAATCATCATTTATGCCCTGGACAAATGCCTGAATTGACAGGTTTTTCATAAGCAGGGTTTTGGCAGCGGCGGCAGCGGTTATATGATTGGCACCGATAGCATCAGCGGAAAACTTTTGCAGGTGCTCAATTGTATTGTGGAAGACAGGAGAGGACTGGTTTAGCTGCTCCCCGAAAGTCTGGGTGTGGAATTTAACACGTTGTGTGAGAAGCGTTCCAAGGGCTGCTATCCCGAAACTACCTCCTACCTGGCGCACTGTATTCATCAATCCTGATGCCTGTGCCAGTTGCGGACGTGGAATATCATATAATGCTACTGTAGAAAGAGGTGTGAATACAAAACCCATTCCGAGTCCCCTTAAGTACATTGGTATCATTATCTGGTCGCGCATTGAATGCATGGAAAGGAATCCGAATAAATACATAGTTATGCCCAAAATTGTGATCCCGAACAAAAGCGGGATTTTGGGATTGATACGGTCTGTAAGCTGACCGGCAACAGGAGCCATTATAGCCTGTATGATTCCTGCAGGGAAAAATACAAGTCCCGCCTGGAATGCGGTGTAACCTAATGAATTCTGAAGAAAGATCGGAAGAAGAAAAGCATTCCCGAAGAAAGCAAGTCCAAATATAAACAGGATAAGGGTTGACACGCCAAAATTATGGTCTTTGAGCAACCTCAGGTTTAAAATAGGGTGCTTAGTCCTCAACTCTATAATTACAAAGGCAATAAGACATATTGCAGCTATAAAAAAAGTTGTAAAAATGAATTTTGAATTCCAGCCGCCGGTATTCCAGCTTGCATTTCCTGTTGAAAATGCCAGCAGCAGGGAACCAAGTCCGATTGTCATTGTCAGGAACCCAAGAATATCGAATCTCTCCCGTTTGTCGCTTTTGTATTCATCCTGGATTATATAAACTGCTACAATAGCGATAATCCCTACAGGAATATTGATATCAAATATTGAATGCCATGTGTAGTTATCAACAAGGAAACCTCCTACAAGAGGTCCGAGCGAAACGGAGGCTGCTGCTGCAATACCCCAGAAGCCCAAAGCAACACCTCGTTGTTTGGGAGGGAAAGTTCTTGTTACTATTGCCATACCTACCGGCATTACAAGCCCGGCACCAACTCCCTGAAATATCCTGAATGCGATCAGTATGTTTTCATTCCAGGAAAGGCTGCAGGCGAATGATCCGACTGTGAACAATGCCAGCCCCAGCATATAAGTGATCTTGTAACCAAACCTGTCAGCTATCCATCCCGATGAAGGCAGCACAACTGCAAATGCCAGCATGTAAGCGGTCATTACCCACTCAATCTGATCGACACTTACTCCGAAGACAGCCATCATTTTAGGGAAAGCCACACTGACAATGGTGGCATCAAGAACGGCCATAAAAGTACCTATCATTACACTTACCAGTACAACCCATTTATTCGGACCACCTTCCTCTTCCCAACCTGAATCAGGCTTTAGCTGTTGAGCCATATCTTATTTCCCTTTCCCCTTTATTTTTACTTTGACCTCAACTGACATTCCGGGAAGCAGTTCGTCCTTACCGGCCGGGTCACCATCAGTTTGAAAGATTGTCATTTTAACAGGTATCCTCTGTGTTACTTTGGTAAAGTTACCTGAGGCATTGTCGGGAGGTATCAGTGAAAACTGTGATGCTGTACTGTTCCCGAACTGGTAAAATACACCTTTAAAGGCTGCATTTGGGAAAGCATCAACCTGTATCTCAGCTGTATCTCCCAAATGTATCTTATATAGCTCATTCTCAGGAAACATCGAAGTAACCCAGATATCTTCCGTACCGAATACTGTGAAAATTCCCTGCCCGGGAGTAACCACATCACCGGGCATTATCCATCTCTTGGCTGCAACACCATCCATAGGTGCATATATATTAGTGTGCGATAATGAGGTTCTCAGAGTACTCAGTGTGGAATGGATTACAGGGATTTTAGCATTGGCCAGCATCATTCCCACCCTGGCTTCCTCGTATGCCTTTTCCATATTCTGATACTTTTCCTTGGGAATCACTTTGGCATCATATTGCTCTTTGGCACGATCATAGTTTATTTTTGCCTGTTCCATTTTTACCCTGGCCAGTTCAATACCAAGGTTGGCTTCCTTTAAGCTTACCTCTGCCTGCCTGATTCGCGCCACATAATCTGAAGAATCTAATTTTACCAGCAGTTGTCCCTTTTTTATATGATCACCTTCATGAATATAAAGTTTTACAACTCTACCCGGTATTTGTGAACTCACTGTTACTTTGTAGGCATCTACAAAAGCATCGTCTGTAGTAACAAATTCAGAATGTTTGATGTACCACCAGACTCCAACTCCAACAACTGCTGAAATCAATACAAGTCCGATTATCAGACTACCAAGTCTGCTCTTTTTACGCTTAGGAGCATCGTTTACTGTTTCTTGTTTTTCGTTTTCCATTTAATTCTAAAAAAATTGTTATATGCTGTTTTTTTCATTTTCCTGAACTTAATGCTTCATATTATTAATATGATTTTTTACAATTGCCAACCTTCAATAAAGGAATACCACTACTATTACAAATAAGTTATTAAATTGTTCTTTTAAATTCATCTGATTCGTAATCATATAGCTTAGCAAACCATTATTTTTAAATGCTTTTACCTAATTTATACAGGCTATATATAAGTCGGATTCTGTACAAACGGGTACCGTTGTTTTATGATTTCCGGCTAAAACGATGAACTCAGGTAATAAGATTGTTATCCCCGGGTGCAGCTCCTGCATATCCGTTGTAAAAGGCTGACTGCAAAAATAATAATTTTACATTATAGATGAAAGAATTTCCAGCACCGGTAATTCCATGATAAGGGATGCAACGCAGTTTTCATTTTGAGGCATATTGTAAAATTTTGACCTTGTTGCTTATATTGTCCGAATGAACATCAACGGGATAATATCCGACAGGACAGGAGATGTTATGGTATGGGGCTTTCTTATTGAGTTAAAATGGCTTAATCAGGTTTCTCCGACTGTTTAACTGTTCTTTCATATTATCTTGGATTTAATTATCTTGTATTGTTTTGTTAGGAGCATAAGCCAGTCACGAATGTGAATTTTTGGATTTACTTAAAAATGACAATCAATGGAACCTGTCTATTTCAAAGATCAGTTTGAATTTCGTAAATGGTTGGAAGATAATCATGATAAAGAACCAGAAGTTATTGTGGGCTTCTATAAAGTAAGTACAGGTAAACCCAGTTTGACCTGGTCTCAATCTGTTGATCAGGCTATTTGTTTCGGATGGATAGACGGTATACGCAGGTCTGTTGACACGGACAGATACAGTATCCGGTTTACTCCAAGAAGGCCCAATGGCATCTGGAGCAAAATAAATATAAAGAAGTTTGAGGAACTCAACAAAATGGGTCTTGTAAATAAAGAAGGTCTTGATGCTTTTAACAGGCGAAAGGAAGATAAATCGGGAGTATATAGTTTTGAACAGGATTCAGCCGGGAAGCTGGATGAAAGCCTTGAAATGATTTTTAAATCAAACGCTGAAGCCTGGGATTTCTATAACAAACAGGCACCTTCATACAAAAGAACAACAATTCACTGGATCATGAGTGCAAAGCAGGAGGCAACAAGAGTTTCCAGGTTAAATAAATTGATACAGGCCAGCGGAAAGATGACAAGGTTATTTTAACAGGACAGGCCAAAGTGATCACAAGGTTTTAAATGGCAGACAGGTTTGCTTAAATATCTTTTTGTATGATACGGACCATAGTAGAAAATCATCTTACTCCAAAATCGGACTATGTTTATGGTTTTGCAGATTTAAAAGGTCTTTTGTCTGAAAGATATTCTGAATTCGGTTTTGGTATTTCAATAGGTAAAAGACTGGATTACAATATAATCAACAAACTTATTGACGGCCCGACAGTGGAATATTTTAATCATTATAACAACATTAATAAGGAACTTCGGGAACTGAGCCTGGAAATTAAGAAGGATTTTGAACGCAATGATGTTTCCTCTTTTCCCATATTGCCAACAATCTCCATAGGATCAGAGAAGTATATGGATTATTTAAGATCCTTGTCGTATGATATCTCGCATAAAATGGTTGCGACAAGGGCCGGACTGGGCTGGATCGGAAAAACAGCCCTGCTTATCACTAAAGAATTCGGGCCAAGATTAAGATTGGTTACAATCCTGTTAAAAAAAGATCCTGGTTTTAAATCAAAACCTGTCGAAAAAAGCAAATGCGGAAAATGTGATATTTGTGTTGAACAGTGTCCGGCTAAAGCAGCCAGCGGCATTTTATGGGATGTTAACATCCACCGCGACAAATTCTTTAATGCATTTAAATGCAGGGAGAAATGCGGGGAACTTGCCAGGGAAAAACTTAATATTAATGAGCGTATCTGTGGTTTATGTTTAAGAGTCTGCCCGGTTGGCATGAGCACTTAGAACATCCTGTGATTGTTCAAAATTTCCCTGCCACAGATTAAAACATTTTGATAGAGGATGCAGGACAATCTTCAAATTTAAATGTTAGGCCGTATGTAAGGCCTCCCGGTCCCCCGGTCACCAGTCGTCCGCTCACCGGAATTACAATTAAATTTTATTTTCAATTTAATATGAGTTTACATAACTTGTGGTGTTTTGTAAAAAGTGAAAGTCAGTGATGATAACATTGTTTAATTTGCATTAACTACTGTAAAAAATTGTTTATATGTGATTATAGAAGAGAGTATACTGTCTCAGGCATTTTAAGCACCTTATTTTAATTGATTCCGGTAATAAAATAATGTTAAAAAACTACCTCAAATCGGCTTCCCGGTTCATCCGAAACAATAAATTGTTTGCTTCTATTAATTTGTTGGGACTTTCAATTGCCCTTGCTGCTTCGTTCATTATACTTCTCTTTGTAATTAATGAACTCAGCTACAACCGGTGTCATAAGAATAGTGAACAGGTCTATCGTGTCCTTAATTATTATGTCGATTTTAAAATTATACAATCAGGAACACCGTATGTTCTTGCAACGACCCTTAAGGAAGAATTTCCCCAGGTCGAAAAAGCGGCACGTTCGAGATATGTCAGGGGATTCAGCCTTAAGGTAAACGGGGAATCGATCCCTGTCGGTGATGCTATTGCTACTGACAGTGACATTTTTGACATCTTCACCATACCACTTGTGAATGGAGCGCCTGAGAATAACCTGCTTGATGACAGAAATTCTATAGTTCTCTCACGTTCACTGGCTGAGATAGTCTTTCCCGGAGAAAATCCGACAGGCCGGGAAATAACAGGGATCATTAACAACACAGAGCAGATATTTATAGTTAAGGGAGTATTCGAAGATATTCCTGAAAACTCAACATTCAGAACACAGTGTTTAATTAACAGCAAATGGACACTTGATCCGATTAATACAACTTTTAAAATAACAAATGCAGATGTCAACTGGACCATGAACTTCTGGAATACATGGGTCAGGCTTTCAAAAGACTGTAATGTTAAATTGCTTGAAGATCAATTCAGATCATTTGAGGTGAAACACATAAGTGAAAAACCTCCCTGGCAATATTCGCTTCAGAACCTCAGGAACGTATATCTTAAGTCAGCTAATGTGGAAAATTCCGGGATAAAAGGAAACATGGGAAACGTCAGGCTTTTTTCTGCAATTGCTTTTCTCATTGTAGTCGTTGCTGCAATAAATTACATAATACTGTCGACTGCAGTGTCAACCGGAAGACGACTTGAGATAGGAATAAGAAAAACCTTCGGTGCCGTTAACAGCAGCATAAAAAGTCAACTGCTCAGCGAATCGGTTATATTAGCTCTAATTGTGCTTCCGGCAGCACTTATTTTAATGAAGATTTCCCTCCCTTATGCTGGGAAGCTGTTCCAGGCAAAACTGGATATTATCAGCTCAAATATTGTTATATATCTTGGAGTTTTTATTATCCTTACTGTTATTATCGGGGTTACTTCGGGCTTATATACGGCATCCTATTTGTCGCGTCTTAAGGTTATCGACATCTTAAAGAGTTCTGTTGCCAAAGGCAGAAGGAGGCAATTGTTCAGGTCTTCACTTATTGTCCTTCAACTTGTAATTTTCTGCTCATTTGTTTCAAGCGCGCTTATAATCCGTTCACAGTATAAATACGCACTGAACAAGAATCCCGGTTATTATAACAAGGATATAATTCTTATTAACCTGGGACCTGATTTTAAAGGCTACTCAGCCTATATCAACAATATTAAATCAAATCCTGATGTGATAATGGCAGGTGGCGTTATGGTCGGACTACCCATGGAGGGTTCCATGTCTATGATGATCCCTAATCTTGAAGATAACACATTGAAGGTAAAGGTGGAAGGGCTCGCTGTTGACTATGATTTTATTAAAACAATGGGTATTGAAATACTACAGGGGCGGGAATTTTCACGGGATTTCGGCAGTGATCTGAAGCAATCGGTTATGTTTAATGAATCTGCCGTTAAACAGCTGGGAATAAAAGATCCTTTGGGAAAGAAGGTAGCTGGTTTGACAATTATCGGAATCGTAAAGGACTTCAACCTGCATTCCGTACATTCAGATATCCCACCTCTTATGATTAATATGACGGACACATATATCAGACAGGTGGCTGTTCACTATAAATCCGGCACTCTGACTTCAATCCTTCCCATACTTGAAACTGAGTGGAAAAAGGAAGCTCCAGACAGGCCTTTCAGCTATATCACAATTGAAGACCTGGTTAAAAATATTTATTCATCGGAAAGAAACTTAAATACAATTGTTTCTATATCAGCCTTGTTTACACTTATAATTGCCGCATTCGGACTGTTTGGACTAACATTGTTTATCGCCAGGTCGCGGATCAGGGAAATAGGTATTAAAAAGGTATTTGGAAGCTCCGGGGCCTCAATTATTTATTCCTTCCTGATAAATAACCTGATCCTTGTGATAACATCTGTATTGATTTCAATACCGGTTACGCTCTATTTTATGACCAGGTGGTTAAATAACTACGCCTTTAAGACAGATATTAACTGGATTGTCTTTTTCTTTTCCTTTCTGTTAGCCACTTTTGTAGTACTATTGACTGTATTCATCCAGTCTTACAAGGCATCGGGTACTAACCCTGTGGAAGCATTGAAGTATGAATAGAAAAATGAATTCAATATAGAAAAAAGTAGAAAATTTTAATTCCGCAACTTATGAAGATATTAAAGATAATTATTATCATCAGCATAGTAATTATTTCCTGCAAAGGCAGGGAAAGCATAGAACCATTGAACTCTGTTGAAGGTACATGGAAACTGATTACCGGCACCCTTATTGAAAATGGTGATACAACAGTTACTGATTATCAGACTGGAGTTTCTTTCATTAAAATTCTGAATAAATCTCATTTCGCTTTTTTACAGCACGATTTGACTAAGGGCCGTGACTCCGATGCTGTATTCGTAGCAGGAGGT
Organism: Bacteroidales bacterium; assembly: GCA_046706305.1. Lineage (GTDB taxonomy): Bacteria > Bacteroidota > Bacteroidia > Bacteroidales > VadinHA17 > LD21. The sequence continues at coordinate 5,161 of JBJKPQ010000024.1, read as the reverse complement.
GGCAGATACACTCTGAACAATGACTCTTACACTGAACATCTGGAATATTGCAGTGCAAGGGGTTGGGAGGGTAATAATTTCAATTTTACTATTTCAATAAAGGGAGACACACTGATTCAGACCGGAGTGGAAAAAGTCGACAGCCTGGGAATAAACAGGTTAAACATAGAGAAGTACGTGAGATTAGGCCAATAGACTTTTATTAATATAAAGCACCCTCATCATTTAACCTTTATCCTTTCTGGTTTGTTCTTTATATGAAGTAACTATTCATATAAACAGGTACTTTTTTGAATATGCAGTTAATTTAAGAATATCAGTAATACATTTAAATTATTAAAATCCATGCAAAAGCCAAACAAGCGTTTGAGAAATCAGACTGCGATAATCACAGGGGCTAATTCAGGAATAGGAGAAGCCATTGCCATGGCACTTGGACTCGACGGTGCCAACATTGTAGTAAACTATATTGATAAACCCGATGTAGCAGAAGAAATTGCCCATAAAATTGCTGTCCACGACCTCTGTGGCGATGCAATTGCAATTAAATGCGATGTGAGTAAGGAAGACCAGGTTGAAGCTATGTTTCAGCAAACAATCAGTCATTTCGGAACTGTTGATATATGTGTTCCCAATGCAGGTATCCAGCAGGATGCCCATCTGCATGAGATGAAGCTTGAGCAATGGCAAAGGGTACTTGATATAAACCTCACCGGACAGTTTCTTTGTGCCCGTGCTGCCCTCAGGGAGTTTTTAAGAAGGGGAATGAGACCCGATGTTTCCAGTGCCCTGGGTAAAATTATCCATATTAGCTCGGTACACCAGGTTATTCCATGGGCCGGTCATGCCAATTATGCTGCCACAAAAGGAGCAATAAATATGCTGATGCAAAGCATAGCCCAGGGCTATGCACCCCATAAAGTAAGGTGTAACAGTATAGCTCCGGGAGCTGTTAAAACGCCAATAAACAAACCGGCCTGGGATAATGAAGCTTCATTAAACAAACTCATGGAACTGATACCTTATAAAAGAATCGGTCAGACCGAAGACATTGGCAGTGTTGCTGTATGGCTGGCAAGCGATGAATCGGACTATGTAAACGGGACAACCATTTTTGTTGATGGCGGGATGACATGTTATCCGGGGTTTACGGAAAACGGGTAATTCATTTAAGCCGATTTTCTGTTTTATTTAGGAATATTTTGTAAATCATTAAATATTAATCTTTATGCCTGATCAGAATGCCGGACTCAAAGGTGAGGATAAACGTATTAAGGAAAAAGATGCCAATAAAAAGGACTGGCTTCGCTGGGGGCCTTACTTAAGTGAGAGACAATGGGGGGTTGTCCGCGAGGATTACAGCGCCGACGGTGATGCATGGAATTATATTACTCATGAAATGTCGCGTTTCAGGGCTTATCGCTGGGGAGAGGACGGTATAGCAGGCATTTCGGACAGGTATTGCAATGTATGTTTTGCAGTAGCCTTATGGAATGGTAAAGACCCTATTTTAAAGGAACGTCTGTTTGGACTGAACAATGCAGAAGGTAATCATGGCGAGGATGTTAAGGAACATTATTTTTACCTTGCAAATGTTCCCTCGCATTCCTATATGAAGTACCTCTACAAATATCCCCAGAAAGCATATCCTTATGCTGAACTGGTCAGCAGAAATAAACAGGCAGGGAAAAACGAACCTGAGGTAGAGATACAGGATACCGGCGTGTTTGACGATCACAGGTATTTTGATGTCTTTGTGGAATATGCCAAGAAAGATGTTGAAGATATTCTTATCAAAATATCTGTCAGCAACAGGTATCATGAACCTGCCACTATTCACCTGTTACCCACCTTATGGATGAGGAACCACTGGAGCTTCAGGGAAATGGGCGAAAAACCCGTTATCCGTTTAAAGAAGAGAAATGGGAAGGATCATCTCCTGTTAAAACATGAATACGTAGGTGAGTACAACCTTTACTTTGATAAAGCTGACCGGGTATTGTTTACAGAAAATGAAACAAACCAGGAGCATTTATATCAGATAGAAAATGATCACCCATATAAGAAAGATCTCTTTCATAATGCTGTTACTACCGGCGATTTCTCCATGGCAACAGAAAAACAGGATGGTACAAAATGTGCTGCTTATTACCAAATAACAGTAAATGCCGGCCAGACAAGCGTAATAAAGCTTCGTCTCACAAAGGATTCCCAACCTGATCCGTTTGCAGGATTTAATGAGCTTTTTAAAATCAGGGAGGAGGAATGTAATGAATTTTATAAAAATCTGACTCCCGGTCTTCCTGGTGAAGAATTTCAGATTCAGATGCAGGCATTGTCGGGATTGTTATGGAGTAAACAATATTATAATTACGATGTGGAGACCTGGCTGGAAGGTGATCCTAGGCAGCCTGTGCCTCCCGTTTCACGTCTCACGGGTCGTAACTCAGACTGGAAAACGTTCAGAAACCATGATATACTTCTTATGCCCGATAAATGGGAGTACCCCTGGTTCGCATCGTGGGATGCGGCTTTCCATTGTACTACAATGGCTCTGATCGATCCTGAATTTGCGAAACAACAATTGCTTCTTTACACAAGGGAGTGGTACATGAACCCCGGAGGGCAGATACCAGCTTACGAATGGTCATTTGACGATACAAATCCACCGGTTCAGGCATGGGCCGCACTGATGATATACCGGCTCGATAAGCAAAAGAATAAGAAAGGCGACATCGATTTCCTGAAAAGGGTATTCAATAAGCTGGCTTTGAATTTCACATGGTGGGTGACGAGGGAGGATTTAGGCCATAACACAGTGTTTGAAGGCGGGTTTTTAGGAATGGATAATCTCGGTGTATTTGACAGGAGTCATGATATCCCCGGCGGAGCCCGGTTGGAACAGACCGACGGATCGGCCTGGATGGCAATGTATTGCCTGGATATGTTGCAGATGAGCCTGGAGATATCGAAAGAAGACCCCTCCTTTGAAGATATGGCTACTAAATATTTCGGTCACTTCATTTTTATAGCTGAAGCAATAAATAAGATGAGTTCGGAAAATGAAGGTATCTGGGATGAACAGGACGGGTTCTTCTACGACAAACTTGTTTTTAATGATGGCAGGATGCAACCTATTAAAGTCCGTTCTATTGAAAGCATTCTGACACTTATCGCTGTCCTTACAATTGATAAAGAAACATTCGAAAAGCTTCCCGGATTTAAGAAAAGCTTTGAATGGTTTAAGAAATTCAGGATGAGTAATCTGCAATTTCCTGTTATTCAGCAGGATGAAAAAAAGAAGTCCGTTTTGCTTTCTCTCGTACCCCCGGAGCGACTGGCAGGGTTGATAGGAGTATTGCTTAACAGCGACCAGCTATTAAGTGATTATGGCATTCGGTCTTTATCAAAAGAATACTGCAAACCCTATGAGATAAATATCAGTGGTAAGACATTCTCCATAAATTATGAGCCGGCAGAATCTACAAATGTTCTGTTTGGAGGTAATAGTAACTGGCGTGGTCCGGTATGGTTTCCCCTGAATTATATACTCTCCCGGTCGTTTATGGAATATTATAAATATTTTGGCAAGAGCATAAAGGTGGAATATCCTGCCGGAAGCGGTAATAAGTGTGATTTTAAGCAGGTCTCGGATAATATCAATAATAGCCTTCTTAATATTTTCAAAACCGGCGAAGATGGTGTAAGACCTGTTAACAGGTTATATAAGGACCTTTTTAATGACAAATATTTCAGGGACCTGATTATTTTCCATGAGTATTTTGACGGCGACACAGGAAGGGGAGTGGGTGCCAGTCATCAAACAGGCTGGACAGCTTTGGTGGCCAATATGATACATGATAATATGAAATAGTAAGCCTGCAAGAGGTAGCGAGTTTATTCACTTACCATGCCTGAAATATGTTGACCAAAAATGAATCTTTTAAATACAAAAAGGGAAAAGCATAATTCACAAAAGAATATATTATTAAATTAGTCACAGATTTTATAATAAACCTAACAGACTAAATTAATAAAAATGAAGAGCAGAAGAGATTTTATCCGTATTTCCGCAGCTGGAGCAGCGGGAGCATTATTGCTTGGCCCGATCAGAAGCTTTGCCAATCCCCTTGATAAGAAAAGTTATGGAGTTGGACTGCAATTGTATTCCATCCGCGATGCCATGACTGAAGACGTTGCAGGCTCACTAAAAAAAGTATCAGACCTCGGCTATAAGAATATTGAAATGGCCTCTTATGCTGATGGTAAATTCTATGATATGGCACCTAAAGAATTCCGGAAAATTGTTGAAGACCTCGGGATGAAAATAATTAGTAGCCATACAAGTGTGGAAGCGGAAGGCATCACAGCGGCTAGTGCCCAAAAGATGGCTGATGCTCATGCTGAAATTGGTGTAAAATATTGCGTTCAGCCATGGATAGAGGAAAAAGACAGGAATGTTGAAAAATATAAGCGGATGATCGCCGATTGGAATAAAGTTGGTCAGATAATGAAGAACGTTGGTATTCAATTTGGTTATCACAACCATAATTTTGAGTTTTTACCTACCAACGGCATGGTTCCCTATTACGATATATTTATGAAAGAAATGGATGCTGACCTGATCACCATGGAGTTAGATTGCTTCTGGTCTGTAAAAGCCGGCCAGGATCCTGTTAAAATGTTTGATAAGTATCCCGGACGTTTCCAGCTCCTGCATTTTAAAGATATGGCAGCTAAGGTTGAAAAACCTTTCTTTACTGTCGATAAGGATGATATCACATCAGTTGGTGCGGGGCTTATTGATTACAAACGTATTTACAATGCACGTAAAAAAGCCGGCATGAAATATTTCTTTGTTGAAGATGATAACCAGGGAAATGGAAAACCTTTCGAAGGCATCCGGATCAGTATCAACAATCTGACATCCAAAATTTTGGTTTAATCATTTTATAAAACTATTGTATCGTTTTTATTCTTGGATTTAAAAGTTCACATAAACGGTCCTGAGAATTTCTAGAATATTTGATATTTTTCTCAGGATCGTTTTCCGTTTACCGGTCAACCGGCTGCAGGGATTACCTCCTCGCATGGCTCGTCGGTGATCCCTGGGGGGGAGGCTTCAAAGCCACAGCAAACCACGCGAAGAATAGCTTTGTTT
>JBJKPQ010000023.1:0-11523 GCA_046706305.1 Bacteroidales bacterium | reverse complement strand
GAAAGATTCACTTTTCAATTACAGGTTTAAGCCGGAAAAAGGCGACAACACCATTACATTCAGACTGACCGACAAATATAACAATACATCTTCTTCAGAGGTTTCAGTAACCAGGGAAAGGGCTTATGAGGCACAACATGTTGTGCGTCCGGAATACAGCAGCATTATTGTCAGGAAGCAGGTGGAAGCACTTGATAATATGATGACGGAACGTAGCAACGACAGCAGACTTCAGTCTGTTATTGAAGAAGCTGTGAAAGGGAAGAAACACTTTGACAGGGTTGACGACCTTATTAACTATATAAAAGACGAAGCCGCCAGGGAAAATATTTCGGACAGGGATGTTGACATGACCGCCCTGCAGGTTGCAAGAAATGATAATGTTCTTACCCAGGCCGCAGTTGACCTAATGGCAGCTAATGCATACGGGGAATTAAAAACTGTGCTTTCAGACATCAATATATATGATGCAGGGCTGAAAACATGGAACGATCTTCAGGCATATATTAATGAAAAGACAGATGGCAAATATACTGCTGATAGTGTTAATACCCTTGCCGACGACATACTTCAGGGCAGGGATCCGGCCATAGCTGTTATCAGGGAGAAAATACTTGCTTTAAGTGATAACGTACCGCAGGGAGATATTATAAAGCAGACTGTCAAAGCGATTGACAGCAAAAATATCATGACAAGCAGGCAATGGCTTGATGAATTTACAAAGGAAGCCGTTAAAGAAGGACTGGACATGGGTCAGGTTTCGGGTATATTGGCTGCGGTAAGTGCTGCACCGGGCACAGATGCCCAACAGTATTTATCCGGACTCATTAACAGTGCCAACGGACAACTGTTGTCTGTTCTTAAATCGATTGATCTTAAAAAGGAAAATATTAAAACTCCGGGAGAACTCATCCTTTACCTTTTAAATAACAGTGATAAACTGAACCTCACAGAAGAGGATCTTTTCGATATTATTGGAAATATTACGGCATCAAAAAATATTCCCGGGACCGAGTTTGCAAATGCAGACATCTCTGTCAGGGAGCCAGGCGGATGGGCAGGAACGGCAGGATTGATACTGGCAGGCCTGGCGATACTTGTAATAATATTTATCATAGCAGGGAAAAGAAAAAAGAACAAAAAGGATTAAAAGCACCAACTGAACAGAAAAATGTGTTGGTCATATCCCGTTAAGCACAAAGGGTTGCCGGGTAATGCATTTAATGCACAAATATTTACCGCTACAGCTGCGGAGAAGGAAATTGAAAAGTCAGAGTGTCTTAAAATATATTTATTAATAATAAATCTTTGCTTAATTTTTAATAAATTTGTTCATCAAAAACACATGTTTATGCGTCGAATAGCTGTCTGTCTGGTCATTACAACTGTGTTTTCTTTCTCAGCCCTCTCCCAGGTTAATAAGGACCTTCAGGATTCCTTTCTTGAAGCTGAATATTTCCTTATGAATGCTGATTACGCAGATGCTCTGACATATTATCTTCCTCTCTATGAAAAATATCCTGATAATGCCAACATTGCTTATTGTATTGGTTTGTGCTACCTGAATATACCAGGTAAAAAAAATCTGTCCATTTCATACCTGGAATCTGCTGCGAAAAACATGTCGGCCAGGCATAAAGAGGGCAGTCTTAAACAACTATCAGCCCCATATGACGCTCTTTATGAGCTTGGCAGAGCATATCGCATTAATTTTATGTTTGACAAGGCCAAGGAGGCTTATGAAAAATATCTGGGGACACTCCTGCCGGATGACAAGGCTAACCAGGATTACGTGAAGCATGAAATAGCGGTGTGTGACATGGCTAAAAAACTGGTCGCTGAACCGGTGCAGTATACAGAACAAAACATAGGAGAAATGTTTAATGACGAAAAAGCCAATTACTGCCCTCTTATATCGGCCGATGGAAAGTCCTTTGCCTACATGGTTTCATTAAAATTCTATAATGCTGTCATGTTCTCAAGGCTTGTTAACGGGAAATGGACTGCTCCTGTTAACATTACACCCGATCTCCAGGCTGATGGCGACATTTATATTTCATGCCTCTCAGCAGATGGTAAGACATTATTACTTTCCAGGAGTGAAAATGATAACAGTGATATATATTACAGCACATATAATGGGACAACATGGTCAAAAATTGCCCCGTTGAATAAAAACATAGATACGAAATACTGGGAGTCACATGGATTTATTTCTGATTCCGGCAATGAGCTTGTGTTTGCATCGGACCGGCCCGGAGGTTTCGGGGGGCTGGATCTCTACATTTCTAGAAAAGTTGACGGAGACTGGGGTCCGGCTGTCAACATGGGACCTGAAATCAATACGGAATTTAATGAAGACAGGCCCTTCCTTATTAATGACGGGAAAACAATCTTTTTCAGCTCACAGGGCCATGAAAACATGGGTGGCTACGATATTTTCAGGTCGGACCTGCAGTCCAACGGACTTTGGAGCACTCCTGCCAATCTTGGCTATCCGCTTAATACACCGGATGATAACTTCTTCTTTATGCCGACAGGTGACGGTCATTCCGGTTATTATGCTATTTTTAAGGAATCGGGAGGGTATGGCAAAGAAGACATATATAAGATAACACTCAGGTAAATATTTGTTGAAGAAGGGGTTCATGCTGCATAATAATTGTTATATTTGATTTGATGCGAAAAAACAATGTAAAAATAATCCTTCTGCTCACTTTCCTTGCACTTAACGGAATGCTTGGCAATTTTGCCGCAGGCCAGTCAGAAAGGGAGATGAGAAAAATATTCGCGCAGGCTGAATCTTACTTTCTTTACGAGGAATATGAACTTGCCAATCCCCTCTACCTCATTCTTGAAACACCCGATAACTATAATATAAAATATAAAATTGGTGCCTGTTATCTTAATATTGATGGTGAAAAAGAAAAAGCTATCCCGTATCTTAAAGAAGCTGCCAGGCACTCCAGCTATGACGCCAAGCCTGAGTCGTTTAAGGAAACACGGGCTCCTCTCGACGCATACTTCTTCCTGGGAAAAGCTTACCTTATAAATAATGAACCTGATTCTGCACTTAATACCCTCATGCTGTTCAGGAAGCTTGCCAGCGAGACAAAACCGAAGGGAGGAATGAAGAACTTTGACTATATTGACCAGGAAATACAGGCATGTAAAAATGATATTGAGTTGCGCAAAACACCCGTTAGCCTGACTAAAAAAAGGCTGGGCGGTGAGTTTAACCAGGGATCAATAAACGAAGATCCTGCTGTTAGTGCAGATGGTAATACAATTGTATATACTGAAAAAAGAGGCGATGTAAATGCTATTTTCTTTTCAAAAAAAGAGAGAGGGGTATGGCAGCCACCTATTGAAATTACAAGCGAACTGAACGCAGGTGATGATTGTACTTCAAGTGCTCTTAACAACGACGGGACGGTACTGTTCCTTTATAAGACCGATAACTATGACGGCTCTATCTTCTCTTCGGATTTTGTCAACGGAGCATGGACCCCTATTAAAAAACTGAATAAAAACATTAATACAAAATATTACGAATCTCATGCGGCTGTATCAGCCGACGGTAAAAAATTGTATTTTACCAGCAACAGGCCCGGAGGACAGGGTAATCTTGATATTTATGTATCAGAAAAAGATGAATCGGGCGACTGGGGTCCTGCAATAAATATTGGTGCAGCTGTCAATACCCAGTATAATGAGGATACACCATTCATTACAGCCAACGATTCAACACTTTATTTTTCGTCTGAAGGTCATAACTCGATGGGCGGTTATGACAATTTCAAAAGTGAAAAATCAGGAGATGTCTGGAAAACCCCTGTAAACCTGGGTTATCCCATCAACACAACCGACGATGACAAATTTTACCAGCCGGTAAACAATGGTGCCAATGCTTATTATGCCATGACAACCGGGTACAAGAAAAAAGACATTTTCTATCTTACTATAGGTAATGAAAAAGAGACTCCTGTTTTTGAAATTTCAGGTATCTATAAACTGGCAGACACCACCTTGGGATTCGACAAAAACTATTCTATTCACCTGGTAAATAAATCATCGGGAGATACGATTGATGTTGGGTACCCGAACAAATATACAGGCAGGTACAGCTTTGCTGTTGCCCCTGGTCAACTGAGGCTGATCTATACAGGCCGGGGATATTTCACACAAACTATAGATACAACAATACTGGCAGATAACCCGACAATGCAGGTTGTAATTGACGTTACAATGCAAAGGGACACCTCTGTTAACATTGAACCCGAACCGGCTGTATATGAAAAACTCGACCTCTCCAAAATACCCGAAGTAGCTTCCATCGATTCAAGTATTCTGCTTACACATATGAATGTCAGCGATGTCGGAGATCAGAACATCAAGGACTCAGATGTTCTTTATTATACGGTACAGGTTATGGCTCTTTATAATCCTGTCGATGTCAGCTATTTTAAGTATATCGATGACATGAAGGTAATCTATAATGATTCTGATAAGTTCTATCGATATACAACAGGGAGGTTCCAGACAAGGGAAGAAGCAGAAGAATTAAAACAGGAACTTCTCAGGAAAGGTTACCCCGACGATATTTTTGTCAAAAAAGTTTCAAAAGAATGACATGTCTGATTAGTTACATAACCTGTTTATTGTGACCCTTTTATAATTACCCCTTAGTTATTCTGTTTTTTTATTAATAATTATTAAGTTTGAAGTATCCGGATGAAATGAATTTCTCTCACCGGCTAAACTTGATGTTAATTTTTATTTCTGTATTATGAAGTATGATAAGATCAGTCTGCGGGCTTTAGAACCAGAAGATCTGGAACTTCTCTACGAGTGGGAGAATAACGATTCTTACTGGGTTATAAGCAACACTTTCTCACCTTTCTCTAAATTCACTCTCAAGAGATACCTCGAGAATTCGCATAAGGACATATATGAGACGGGACAGGTGCGTTTTATGATTGACCATATTGAAGATAAGCAGACAATAGGCACAATAGACCTGTTTGATTTTGATCCATTTCATAAAAGGGCCGGACTCGGAATACTTATTGCAAGTGAAAACCACCGCAGAAAAGGTTATGCAACTATGGCTCTAAAATGTCTTATCAGCTATTGTTTTAAGACATTACAGCTCCACCAGTTATACTGTAATATTTTGTCAAACAACTGCGAGAGCATCGATCTTTTCAGGAAACAGGGTTTTGTACAGACAGGTATGAAAAAGGACTGGATAAGCACCTCAAATGGTTACCTCGATGAGTATCTCTTCCAGCTTGTCAATACAGTACAATAACCTTTTATATTAAGGCTTTATTTCTTTAAAGATGCTGCCAGCAGACCGCAGGCAGCCGATATGTCCGCACCCCTCGATTTCCTGACCGAGGCTGACACACCCGAAATAACGAGGCTGTGCCTGAAATACTGCATCCTTTCCTCAGTGGATGTAACAAGACCTGACCCGGGAATACTGTGAAAAGGAAGAAGGTTTATCCTTATTGATGAACCTCTTACCAGGCCGGTCAAAGCCTGCAGGTGTGTGTCTGTATCGTTCCATCCCTTTATCATAACATATGCAAGAGTGATCCTCCTCCCACGCTTTGCTGGTAAACTCTTAAGTATTTCTATTATTTCTGACACAGGGTATTTTTTCTCAACTGGCAGAATCATGGCCCTTTCAGCGGGAAAAGGAGAATGGAGGCTAAGAGTAAAATTACAACCTGTTTTTTCCAGGAATGTGATTATTTCCCGGGTAAGACCTACGGATGAAACTGTTATCCTGGCGTTCCCCAGTGCCATACCTTTTTCCGATGTCATTATTGTGCAAGCCTTAATAACATTTTCCAGGTTATCCATTGGCTCACCCATACCCATAAAAACAACATGATCGATAATGCCAGCCTGCGGTATTTTCAATACCTGTCCTATAATTTCTCCGGCATCAAGATTACCATGATAACCATACCGCGCGGTAGCACAATACTTACATCCCATCCTGCATCCCGACTGGGTGGATACACATACTGTATTTCTCCTGCCATCAGGAATAAATACAGTCTCGAACTCCTTGCCTCCTGCTGTTCTGAACAGGTACTTAACTGTACCGTCATCAGCAGCACTACATGACACAGGACCTGTTACCGAAGCTCTCATTTGACTGACCAGCATATCTTTAAGAGCTACGGGAAGTCCAGGGATCAGTGAAAAATCGGTAATCCTCCTTTTATACAGGTAGTTGTTTATGGTTAAAGCATGCGACTTACTATAACCCATACCAGCGATATAAGATTCTATTTCGTTGTATGTCAGACCTATCAACTCTTTCATTTCTGATCCCTTATTACGTGCAAAAATAGATTTAAAATCTTTATCTTAGTAATACGGATTACCTTTAGGTGAATTTTCCTCACTTTAAAAGGCAGATAATGACAAAATACAAGTCCCTGTACATTTATTATATTTCCGGCACCGGAAATGCAAGGATGTCTTCTGAGTGGATTGCCGATGAGGCCGGGCAGCAAGGCATCAGGACTGTTGTTCAGAAGATTGACCGTCTGAAGGACATTGAGTTCCCCGAACCGGGAAACGATAGGCTTATCGGTTTCGCTTTCCCTACGCACGGATTCAATGCGGCACCTATAATGCTAAGGTTTATAGCTTCCTTCCCGCGTGCTCTCGCCAAAGAGGTGTTCCTTCTCAATACAAGGGCCGGTATGAAGATGTCGAAAATATATCTGCCCGGGATAAGTGGCGTTGCCCTGCTCCTTCCTGCATTTATACTTATGATTAAAGGATACAGGTGCGTCGGTTTCAGGCCTGTAGACCTGCCATCAAACTGGATACCCCTGCATCCCGGACTGAAAGAAAAAGTAATAAGATCAATATTTGAAAGATGCGAAAAAATTGTCAGATCATTTGCCTGCAGAGTTTTATCAGGAGAGCATATTTACAGGGGATTGCGAAGCCTGCCTGCTGATATACTTGTTAGTCCGGTTGCCCTTGGTTATTATGTTGCAGGGAGATTTTTCCTTTCAAAGACCTTCATAGCTACGGATAAATGCAATAACTGCGGTATTTGTATCAGGGACTGTCCCACAGGCTCTATACGCTTTGTTAATAACAGGCCTTACTGGTCGCTGACATGTGAAAGTTGCATGAGATGCCTTAACAATTGTCCGCCAAAGGCAATAGAAACACCACATGGAGCCGCGTTGGCCTTCTGGTTCATTTTTTCTTTTATCAATTCACAGGTAATACTGTTGATCATCGATTTAATAAATCCCGATCCTGAGGCATTGTGGTGGAAACTGTCAATAAAAATAGTTTCAGTAACATGCCTGATCCTTGTAACAACTTTGCTTTATGGTATATTACACTATGCATTGTCCGTAAGACCCGCCAGGTTGCTTCTCAAGTATACATCACTTACTGCATTTCCATTCTGGAGGAGATATACATTTCTTAGAGGAAAGAAATATTACTCCTCACAAAATATGAATAACAAGTGTCCACAGGAGGAAAATATATAATAAGCTTTAAATAAAGGAAGCGCATGGTAATCAGATGTTAAAAAGCGGGAGATTCATAATCATATGAAATCTCCCGCTAAAAGTACCATGGAGTTTTACAGGCAACCCGGTACCTATTTCTTTTTTATTGCAGCAAGCCCCTGTTTTTCAGCAACGGTTCAATTTCAGGCTTGCGACCCCTGAAATCCACAAACATCTGCATTGCATCTTCTGTACCATTCTTCTCAAGAATATTCCTGCGGTATGAATCAGCAACATCCCTGTTAAATATACCTTTCTCCTTAAAGGCTTCAAAGGCGTCGTTATCAAGTACCGCGGCCCATATATAGCTGTAATAGCCCGCATCATACCCGTTAATTATATGAAGGAAATACGTACTCCTGTAACGCGATACTATTTGAGGTATCAGACCGATCTGTTCAAAATAACTCTTTTCAAAAGGCTGAACATCAACTAATGCCGGAGCTTCAAGAGTATAATATTTCATATCCAGCAATGCAGCAGCAAGGTATTCTGTTGTCTCAAAGCCCTGGTTAAAGTAACCACTGTTCTTAATCTTTTTTATCAGAGTTTCCGGAATGGGTTCATCTGTCCTGTAATCCTTTGCATACATTCTCAGGACAGTGGGTTCGGTAGCCCAGTGCTCCATCAGCTGCGAAGGAAGTTCCACGAAATCCCAGGCTATATAAGTATCATTATACCTGCTCTTACTGAAGAGGGCATCCAGGGCATGTCCGAACTCGTGGTACATAGTACTTGTTTCTTCGAGGCTCAGCAGAGCGGGCTGGTTGCCGTTTGGACTTGTAAAGTTAAATACAGTTGTCACTACCGGCGTAACTGCTTTATTATTAACTACATGATAACTGCGGTATTCACCACACCAGGCACCCTGTTGTTTGCTTCCCCTGGGATGAAAATCCATATAGAGAACACCTAGATGAGAACCATCAGTATCCTTAACTTCATAGGCCTGAGCATCGGGATGTGGTTTCGGAATATCGGAAATTGGTGTGATTGTTATACCGAACAGTTTATTGGCTACTGTGAATAAACCGTCACGCACATTATCGAGTTTGAAATAAGGCCGCAGTTCGCTGTCATTCAAATCATATTTCTTTTTCCTGAGCTTCTCTGCATAGTACCACCAGTCGTATGGCTGAAGCTTGAATTTCCCGCCTTCCTGGTCTATTATCCTTTGCATCTCCGATACTTCTGATTCAGCTACAGGAATAGCTTTGCTCCACAGGTTATCGAGAAGGTCAAATACATTTGTTGGATTCTCAGCCATACGAACTTCAAGCACATAATCGGCATGTGTCTTATAGCCAAGGAGTTTTGCTCTTTCAGCACGCAGATGAACAATTTCGGCAAGTATTTTATTGTTGTCGTACTGGTTACCGTTGTTTCCCCTGTTGATATATGCATCGAATATCTTCTTTCGAAGCTCCCTGTCAGGAGAATAGGTCATGAAAGGAAAGATGCTGGGCCTTTGTGTTGTAAAAGCCCATTCGCCATCACGTCCGTCTCCCTTTGCAGTCTCGGCTGCAGTGGCTATAACTGATTCAGGCAGACCTGTAAGGTCGTCCTTTGTTACATACATTTTATAATCGTTTGTCTCAGCAAGTACATTCTGTGAGAATTTAACAGTAAGAACCGAAAGCTTCTGGTTAAGCGCCTTTAGCGTATCCTGGTCCTGCTGACTCAGGTTTGCACCATTCCTGACAAAACTCTTATAAAGGTTATCAAGCAGAAACTTCTGTTCAGGATCAAGATTAAATTTGTCCTGGTTTTCGTATACCGACTTAATTCTATTAAAGAGGTTCTTATTCAGCAGAATTTCATCCTGATAGGCAGACAGTTTCGGTGAAATATCCATCTCAATCTTCTGCAGGGAATCGTTAGTATTGGCAGAAGTCTGTGAAAAGAACACTTCTGAAACGTTACGCAACAGCTTACCTGCACTGTCGTACGCTTCAATAGTATTTTTAAAGTCAGGTTCGCTTTTATCGTTTGCGATCTTTTCTATATCGGTTTTACCCTCTTCCATCCCCTTCTCAAAGGCTGGTATATAATCCTTTGCCATTATCCTGTCGAAAGGAGGAACATCGTAGGGTGTATTATACGCTGAAAAGAACGGGTTGCTCATATCAGTAGCAGTCTTGTTCTGGCAGGCTGTGAGTGACAGCAGCAACAATCCAATCACAAATAATAGGTTGATGATTTTTTTCATAGACGCGGTTTTTTAGTTTAGTGTTAGATACCTGATTAATTACAAATTAAGTCTATTCAACTCTTTAAACAAAGGAAAAGAATACTAATTTTATTAAGTCATTATTGCTTATTTATCAAATGAAACGACCATAATCAGACATAAAACGGCAAAACATATAAATATTTATTATTTTTGTCAGCCTTTCGGTTAACATATGCCGTGGAGTACCTGTAAAAAGAAGGTACAGATTAAAATTGGAGAGATGGCAGAGTGGTCGAATGCGGCGGTCTCGAAAACCGTTGTCCCGATACCTCGGGACCGGGGGTTCGAATCCCCCTCTCTCCGCCAAACCAATCTTATCAAATCCCTCGCAGAGGGATTTTTATTTTTGCGAAGAGCTTTAGAATGCCTGCAATTCTAAGGCGATGAGTAAAAAGAAAAAAACCTGATAAGGTTTGATAAGATTGGTTTGAAGCTCTCTCCCCGGGGATCATTGACAAATAATCCCCCTCTCTCCGCAAGACATAAATAATTTCTCGTAATTATCAATTAGTTATGAGATATTTTTATTTATTACATACAGATTTATATACATTTTTTACCTTTAACCCTCTTTATCAATTATTCCTACACCGAAAGCCTTGATTTCCAGATTAGAGAGTCTCGGCTAGCATAGTTCAGAGGATCGTAAAACCTAGCGCCATAATCATACCGGCCTATATAATCAGTGGTGATATTTAATATGTTAAGTTATTCCTGGGGCAATTTTTATGGAATTTCAAGCTAATTTTGTTTTATCACAACATGCTATTGGGATTACTTTCTGGCTTGAAAGTAAGAAAATCTTGCCAATTATTTATGGAAAGTAGTCATCATAGCAAAATCGCGGAGCGATTTCATATCATGAACCGAAAATAATATTATATTAATAAAATCTGCTAAGCGATCCGGGGATCCTTCGGCTTCGCCTTCAGGATGACATTGTAATTTGGAGATCGTTGAGGGAATGAGGTGCGGCGTTTTGATAAATATTTTCATCCGGGAAATAATTTCAGGACAAAACGCCGCACCTCATTCCCCTCCATTTTAACCCAATGGCATTGTCATCCTGAGCGTTAGCGAAGGATCCCCACGATGGTAGCAGAAAGTCAATTGATTAATAGTCAGAGTTTGGAGCATTATTGGTCCGGTACTGGTTTATCATAAACCCTTGCTCCGTATACATACCAACTACAATTTTCGGTCAATTTTTAGGGTGAAAAATACAATTGGAATTACTTTAAGGCTTGAAAAAAAAGAAATTCTTTCAATTTTAGTTGGAATATATTAATTCCCGGCAAATCGCGGAGCGATTTCATCATTGCCAGCCAGTTGCATGTTACAGAGTCCTGAACCACGGAGTGGTTCCATGATTATAGGCTAAAGAATATTCCTGCAGATCAGCTGAAATGCCTTTCCGGGGTTGGCATATGTGTCGCCCTTTCAGGGCTCTGTGGTTTCCAGGGAGGTCGTAACCTCCGGCTTACACCGGAGGTTATTCACATTACGCCCTTTCAGGGCTGGACTATCTATCGTTATTACTGGCTTGAATTTATGTGCAGTGACTTCAGGGCTGGACTGTGTCGCTATTAGTGAATTGGTTTTATGGGCAGTATTTTGTCATGGACTTTTTCTTCAGAAAGATATCAATGCATTAGCCACGATGCGGCGACACTTGATACCCAGGGATTAAGCCCTGCGTAGAAGTCCCACCCGGTATACGAG